>CAYMZW010000086.1:3467-18692 GCA_964395005.1 uncultured Rivularia sp. | reverse complement strand
TTGAAAAGGTCTATAAAAATCTTGAATTAAAAGCTTGAATTAAAAGCTTGAATTATAACCATCTACAAGCAGCGAGACTTAACTGAGAGTATCTACTTCATTACCCAAACGGCGTACTATTGCTACAGTCTGTGGCAAAACTCCCACTAACATTGCAAAAGCTCTATCTGGTAACTGACTTACTACTTCTGGTGGAAAATATTGCTCAAACTGATCGAGAATTCTTTGAACTCGCTGCTGAGGTACTGGATTTTCAGTAATTTGTTTAATTAGCCGAATCCATTGCCTTCGTATTAAATAAGACTTTTGCCGTTCATCAGAAGAACTAGTTGTTAATAACATAGAAGAAATATTTCCAATTGGGAGTACGTGAAGGCAATCGCGATCGTAATCGCCACCGACAGCGGCTCCGGGTCCGGCAAACTCTGCATGATAGGCTTTAAAAAGTATTAGCCCATTTCGTCTACGACTATTGACTGAAAAAACCTTTCCACTATGCAGCTTTGTCAGTAGATCCGAGCCATAAGATTGCTCAACTCCATCTGGCATCACAAGATAGTCAAGGAAACAAGTGTCAGGATAATAAGTTGATACCATAGCAGCTTGATAGCGTTGGTGTATTTCGCTATCCATCTTTTCTAAAAAATTTAAACAAGAAGGAACTTATTTGGGCGTAAACAGGTAATTAGCGTTCGTATCAATGAATAAAGCTTTATTTTTGCTATTAGCTAAAGCCTTATTGTTCGGTTTAACTAAATTCAAATTAAATTAATCAGATTAACCTATTTAATAACCATATTTTATGTGATTTAACTGGATTTGTCTTCCAGTACAGGAATGTTTACTTAAAGTTTCTATAAAGATAGATATTTTAGATACAAAGTTCATGTGAAAAATTCATCATTGTAATTGTAAGTTTATGCTTATTGCTCATGATACTTAATTTGAGATGCTTGCCCTAGATCAATTTTTCTATAAAACAGAAAACAATAACAGCGTTTTATGAGCAGAGTATCTAATTCAATATTATATGCTGTTAACCATCTCTACAAAAATTAGCTTACTACAACTGTATCCGCAATAATTTAAAGAAAATATAAACAAAATAGAAAATTTGCTAAAGTTGCTGTAACTTTATCTTTTTATATTGCTCCCAAATGGTTATTAGACTATATAAACAGTATTTATTTTTCTCAATTGTTCAGAAGGTTGTGATTCAGATAGCTTTTTAATAAATAGCAAGGAAAGTTGCGCTAATTAATGGAACTAACCCGATTTAATATAAATGTTTTTATTCCAAAAATATATAAATAAATGTTAAGTAGATGTAAAATATAACTATGAAATGTCTCAGAGATCGGATATCGTATGATTAAAAGTAATAATTATGGAAATGCCATAACATTGCTTTAATGCTTAGTCAAGTTATTAATTTACGTTTTTGGAAGTATTTTGTCTAAGTTAAATATTAATTATTTAATCGTCTAAAATATGTTTGTAAAGTAAAATTTGTCGCGAGCGTCTGAAGAAAAATGTATTCCAATTAGAGTCAATTTGATGCATACGGTATCCTAATTTAAAATAAAGTTGCCGTGCTTGATGGTTATTTTCCAAAACATGGAGATATAAATCTTTAAATCCCCACTCAAGGGCAACTTTTTCACAGCTAGTTAATAGCGCACGAGCCGCTCCTTGCCTTCGGTATTGAGGATGTACGGCTAAATTAGATAAATAAGCAAAACTTTTTCGGGTACCCGTGTAAGTCCAAGCATCGCCTAAACGCACGCTCAATTCTACAGTCGCAACTAAATTTGGATTTGCTCGATCGCTAGTATCAACAGCTACTAAACACGCATGATGAGGTGCCTCTACAGCCAAACGATGTCTTAAGTCTTCGTAAATCCCCAAACGTAATAACGGAAAAGCCCATCCCCATATACCATGACGGGAGTGAAAGCTTTCGGCAATAATTTGGGAAATTTCAGTTAAATCGGCAGCAGTACATATCCGAATTTGGAACCCGGAGGTAATGGAGTTAGTGGGTACTGCAACTGGTTTTTGGTGAGATGGAAGAGAAAACGAAGGAGTCAAGGCTAATAAGGTGTTGAAGTTATTCATTGATACAGGTGAGTTAAATATCGTAAAACACTATCGTATGCCGATGAAAACTCTAATTTAAAAATGTGCAAATAAAAATGTGTAAATTGAAACCTAGCTTTGAGTATCTTTTTGCATAAACTTGTAAATACAGGAATTTTTCAAGATTAATATCCTTGCTCCATTTGAGATATGAGTCTATTCAATCGTTTAATTTTTACCTTTGTTAGAACGCTTCGGGATTATAACTGTTAGCTCAAACTATCCAAAACTATAGATTATAAATAGCGACACAGATAATTAAACTAGTTTTTTTCCTGCTATAGCGATAACTATAGTGCATTCGGCGGAGTTAATTATGTTCGGCAATGGCTACATTTTCCTCTCAATTTATTTTGTATGACACAACGATCAATTTTGGACTGCTCACAGACGTTCTTTTACCCTCCTGACTATTGATAGTAACAAGTTCTTTATCAAATACCGCACTTTTTACGCTAAATAATGCAAGTAAATTCTTTTAAAGGGGGTATTCACATAATGTCAGGTTTTGGGTTAAAAGACGAATTGAGGTACAACATAGCGAATAAACATTTTAATCTATGTTTTTGCCTTTTGCTTCTTAACAATCGAGATCGATCTTGCCCGGATTTGTTATAAGTACACTTTTAACTGAAATTTTGGCGAAACTTCGTTCGTAGTTCGTACTATAGAAAATTTTTCGTACACCTCGTGTTGAGGCAGATTGTTTAATCCTGAGATTGAATGCTTAATAGAATACAAGCAGCCACTGGCATTGCTAGACTAGCAAAAAATAAACTGGCTGTAGTAAAGTGTGGCACCTGCATACGCAATTACTGGATAATTTATAGGTAGTTCATATAAGTCGGCTGTATTTCTTTTATAACTGAAAGGAGGTAATTTAAAAATTGACTATGGTTTTCTTAATATATATATTCGTGATGAAATTTATACATCAGAAATTTATTTACGGTACTATCTTGAGACTCTATATCCAGGTATACGTAAAAAATAGAGTAATCATAGATACATATATTTAATATCTAATCCGTAATATTGCTAGTTTGTTCGTTCTTGGCATCAATAAAAATTGCTACCAGATGTTAGTGTTGGTGCTAAGTCGGGAAAACTAATAAAGCAGATGCTAGATGGATGAATTCAATCAGCACTGTTAAATGTACGTTTAATTCAAAAAACGATCGCTGGGGGTAGTTAGCTTTAAATAAGCGCGATTGCCGATTGCATTTGTAATGTTGTGCCATTAAATCGAATGTTAAAACATTCTTACCTAATAAAATTGTTTATCCGACTGCCGTTACTGCATGGAAGCGGTGCATGAAATCCCAAGTAAAGAGAAAGCCAAAAATACTGGTTGTTGATGACGAACCCGACAACCTCGATCTGCTATACCGTACCTTTTATCGGGAATATAAGGTGCTGCGAGCTACAAGCGGCCCTGCCGCACTGGAATTGTTGGCAAAGGAAGGAGATATATCAGTAATTATCTCCGATCAGCGAATGCCAATGATGAGCGGTACAGAATTCTTGAGCCTGACAGCTACTAAGTACCCCGATATTATCCGGATTATCTTAACTGGCTACACTGATGTCGAAGATTTAGTGGAAGCCATAAACGCTGGTAAGGTTTTCAAGTATGTAACTAAGCCGTGGGAAGCAGAAGAACTTAAAGCGGTAGTGCGCCAAGCTTTAGATACTCATAATGTTCTAAAAGCGCGTACCTACGAACTAACTCGTACATTACGTCAAGAATCGCTGCTCAACTCTTTAACTAATACCATTCGCGGCGCATTAGATTATCGTCAAATTCTACAAGCAATTGTGGATAATGTTGGTCAAATGTTGGAAGTTGATGTGTGTCTTTTACGTCCCTTCCAAAATGGGCATTTAGTTGATGAAGGTTTTATTTTTCAAAAAGAGCTTCATCAAGGAGAATTAAACAGCGAATCAAATTTTCAAGCTGACTCAGCCGAACTTTTAGCCCATACGGTATGGGAAACCCGCGAAGTTCAAGTAATTTATGATGCAACAACAAATGAAAGAGTTCAAGGAGATACTGCCGAACAAAGTAAACGCTCTCAAGTTTATCAAGACGCTCAAATTTGCTCTACTTTAGTAGTGCCGCTGATTTGGCAACAAGAGTTGATGGCAGTTTTGGCATTGCACCAGTCGTGGGAATCTCGTGATTGGGAAGAAGATGACGTGCAGTTAGTAGTCATGGTAGCGAATCAGGCTGCGTTAGCTTTGTCTCAAGCTCGTGCTTACGAGCAGGTACACGCTCTTGCTCGGCGAGAAGCATTAATAAATACAATTACTAGTGCCATCCGTTCTAGCTTAGATCCTCAAGAAATCTTTGCTGCAATTACCCAACAACTCGGACAAGCTTTAGAGGTGGATGGCTGCGTTTTATCTTTGTGGACTGCCGAAGACGAGTTTGTTGAATGTGTCGGTTTTTACGATAGTTCTCAAACGCAGGTTGACAGCAATTCTAATTCAAACGGTACAGTAAAATCCAATGCTTATCAGTTACCACAGTCTTTAGCATCAATTAAGGGAAACCAAATATTGCAAGAAATCTTGCGAACTCAGCAGCCGTTAATCATTACCGATCTTAACGATTACCCCGCCCAGATAAAAGGTTTTGATTTACCTTTCAAAATGGCTACTCGTTCGTTGATGATAGTTCCGTTACTTGCTGACGGAAAAATCATCGGTAGTATTACCCTAAGACAAAGTAAAAAACAACGCCATTGGCTGAAGCCAGAATTAGAGTTAGCTGCATCTGTAGCAGTTCAAGCAGCCCTTGCGGTTCAACAATCTCGACTTTATCAAAAAACTCGCCAGCAAGCCGAACGTTTGCTGGAATTAGATAAACAAAAAACTGAATTTTTTCAGAATATTTCCCACGAGTTTCGTACTCCCATAACTTTAATTCAAGGTCCTTTGGAGTCTGCTGTCAGCGCGGGTGAGGGATTATCTCACGAACAAAGTAATATTGCTTTACGTAATTCGAGGCGCTTGTTACGACTGGTAAATCAATTATTGGATTTACAACGTTTGGATGCTGGCAGAATGCAGCCGAGTTTCCGCAAGTGCGATTTAGTTGAATTTGTCAGTCAAATTGTTGAGTCTTTCCGTCCATACTGTGAGAAAAAAGAATTAAATCTGCTAACAGAATTAGATCAGTGTCCTGCTGTTTATTTAGATATGGAAAAATTCGATAAAGTGGTTTATAACCTGCTATCGAATGCCATGAAGTTTACTCCTCAAAACGGTAGTATTACTGTTAGATTACAGTACACTGGTTCGGATTGTATTTTACAAGTAGAAGATACTGGAATTGGAATTGCCGAAGAACAAATTCCCCACTTATTTGAACGTTTTCGTCAGGCTGAAGGTTCAGAAAATCGTTCTTATGAAGGAACGGGTTTAGGTTTGGCTTTGGTTAAAGAGTTGGTAGAAGTTCACGGTGGTACAGTTGCTGTAGATTCTATTTATGAAAGCGGCACCAACTTTACCATATCTCTTCCTTCAGGAAACGCTCACTTAAACGCTTCTCAAATCGTAGAAACAGAAAGTAAAGTTAATCTCAGTCGTGCTGCTGTAGAGTTAGCCGATTTAGAATTGATCGAATCAACGGATAGTCATATTGGTGATTTTGAAAAAATTCCCCAGGAATTGTTGTCACAAAATCTTGATTCTTCTGAAAAAGGACAATTAGTTTTAGTCGTAGATGACAATGCCGATATGCGAGCTTATGTATCTAGTATTCTTCGCGCAAGCGGCTATCAGGTACAAACAGCGCGAAACGGTTCGGAAGGTTTTCATATAGCTAAAGAATTGTCACCCAATTTGATTGTCACCGATTTGATGATGCCTATAGTCACCGGATTAGAGATGATTCGGATGATACGCTCCGAGGAGATGCTCAAAGGAATACCAATCATTTTGCTGACTGCAAAAGTTGATGAAGATACTCGTATTGAAGGAACTGAACGTGGTGCAGATGCTTATTTAGCTAAGCCATTTAACGATCGCGAACTTTTGGCAGAAGCACGAAATCTCTTAGCTTTAAAAGAAAACGAGCGCAAAGTCGTCGAATTAAATACTTATTTAACAGAATCAGTACTTCAGCGATTTTTACCCCCTGTTTTAGTCCAAAAAGCTCAGCAAGGCGAACTGGTTCTAGATTTGCGTCCCGAACCGCGTTTAATTACAGTTTTATTTAGCGATATCGTTGGTTTTACTCAATTATCCAATACTTTAAGGTCGCGGAAAGTTGCAGAATTGCTCAATGAATACCTAGAAGCTATGACGAAAGCTGTATTTGACAACGGCGGCACCGTAGATAAATTTATGGGAGATGCGATTTTGGCTTTATATGGAGCGCCAGAAGAACTTACTCCTAACGAACAGGTTCGCCGAGCCGTAAATACTTCTAGAGCAATGTTACACAACCTTTCTGAGTTGAACGAACGTTGGCGATCGCAAGGTATTTTTGATAGCGATGGACGTAGCGGACTTCAGTTTCGCTGTGGAATTCATCAAGGTACGGCAGTTGTGGGAATGTTTGGTAGTTCCGAACGTGCCGATTATACTGCTATTGGTCCTTCTGTAAATATTGCCTCTCGATTGCAAGGTGCTGCCGAGCCGGGAACTATTCTTGTTTCCGCTGCTGTGGCTGATTATTTGGAGGAAGAAGAAATTATTAAAGGTAAACCGTTAGAGTTGAAGGGAATAGATGAAACAGTTCTAACTTTCGCCGTGACTCCGGAAATAGTAGTTCGTTCGCTAGAATAAAAGACGAGTTATTATTCGGGGAAACGTTAAGCCCGAAAACTATTTGCCCGTTTTGGATTGCGGTAAGATTTAATTTATAAGAACGCCTGCTCGGATACCGATTTTTAATATAGATACTATATATAGATATATGACACAATCGGTTGTAGAAAAAACTTCAATTCCAGAAAAAACCCAGAGACGACAAACCGATTCACCAACGTGGTGGATTGCTTTTTCGTGTGGTTCAGTTATCTTGCATCTACTAGCATTCTGGCTTATAAGCTTATATAAACTTTCTGCACCTCAATCCGGCTTTTCTTCAGTTGTTCCGATTGAATTTATCGAAATTTCTCCACAAGAATCATCAACAGCAAAACCACAACCAAAGCCTAAACCAGTTTTACCAAAGCCAGCAAATACTAGCCCTAAACAAGCAGCAAAACCTATTGCTCCTCAGAATTCACAACCTATTAACCCAAGTGTGGCTAAACCTCCTCTTGCCATAGATGATAGGGGTACTATTGCTTTTGATAATAATCAACAAAATTCAGTCTCGGAATTTAACACAGGTTTAAATCCTATACCCTCACTAGAACCAACACCAACACCGATTCCGACTCCTACACCAACACCAACACCAGAGCCAACACCAATACAAACACCGGCTGTAACTACCCCCTCACCAGAACCAACACCAGAGCCAACACCAGAGCCAACACCAATACAAACACCGACAACGACAACGACACCAACACCGACACCAACACCAACACCGACACCAACACCAACACCGACACCAACAACAACACCAACACCGACACCAACACCGACACCAACACCAACACCGACACCAACACCAACACCGACACCAACACCGACACCAATACCGACACCAATACCATCGCTCCCATCGACCACCTCATCCCTCGAAACTAGCGATCCTGTTATAGTAAACGAAGAAACTACATTACCAAACACAGAAAGTCCATCATCAGCACAAGGAGGACTTACAGTAAGTTGGAATATAGATCCTGATACGCCAAATCTTATAAAACAAGATATACCGGAAAATCTACCTCAGCTAAAAGAAAATATTCCTACATTTCTAATTCCAGCTTCGGAAGAAATCAATTTTCTGCCTGTAGATTTGCAAATCTATTTAAGTATTGATGAAGAAGGAAAAGTGCTTTTGTCTAGAATTACCACAGTTATTGATAAGAGCATAACGCTAGAACAAAAAAATAAACTTCAAAAATATGTAAACGAATATTTTGTTGATAAGCAATATCAATTATTTGAACCTGCAACAGACACAGATCCACAAACAGGTGAATTGAAACCCCGTAGAGGTGAATTATATATACGAATAAAAATTCAGCAAGGTTCTTGATTTTTATCTACAGTTGTAATATAATATTAGGGTTGAGAAAGAATGCGGGCGTAGTTTAGTGGTAAAACCTTAGCCTTCCAAGCTAATGATGCGGGTTCGATTCCCGCCGCCCGCTTGTTAAATTATCTTGAAATAGAAAGCAAAAACAACTCCTAAGTTAAACTCAGGAGTTATGCTTTTATATTCGGCATAATTTATGTCAAGCCTTCACAGAATAATTTCAGAATTAACCAAATTTACCACTGATATATTCTTTGGTATCTTGTTGTTGTGGATTTTGGAAGATTCTTTCTGTTTGATCGTATTCTACTAAATAACCTGTACGACCTCCTGTTTCGCCAGTTTGAACATTAAAGAATCCTGTCATATCCGAAACTCGCGATGCTTGCTGCATATTGTGAGTTACAATCACAACGGTAAATTGCTCTTTTAGTTCTTTGATCAAATCTTCTACCTGTAAAGTAGAAATTGGATCGAGAGCAGAACAAGGTTCATCCATTAAAATTACGTCAGGCTGAACGGCGATCGCCCTAGCAATACACAAACGCTGTTGTTGTCCCCCAGATATGGATAAACCGCTTTGATTTAGTTTATCTTTCACTTCATCCCATAAAGCAGCACCTCTGAGGGAGCGCTCAACCAATTCATCCATATCACCTTTATAACCATTAATTTTGGCTCCAAAAGTAATGTTGTCTTTGATTGATTTGGGAAATGGGTTTGGTTTTTGGAATACCATTCCGATTCTGCGACGCACTTCTACAGGATCGATTTTGGGTGCATACAAATTTTCCCCGTTGTATAAAACTTTTCCTTCTGCTCTAAATACGTCAATTAAATCGTTAAGACGGTTAAAGCATCTGAGTAAAGTACTTTTACCGCATCCAGAAGGACCGATAAAAGCAGTTACTTGGTTTTTGGGGATATCCATGTAGATATCTTTTAGTGCTAAAAATTTACCGTAGTAAACGTTTAGTGCTTCTGTACGTAATACAGTTTGAGTGTCTTGCACGGTAGAAATATGTGTAGTCATAATTACGTTAATTGTTTCTCAGAAAGCCCGAAAGTCGTAAAAGTTGTTATCAACGCTTTATCTGGTGTCTAGTGATTATTTTAGGAAGTTTGTTATTTTGGGAAAAATTATACAGCCTTCAATCTAACCCAAATCTGACTTTCCCTATAGAATTAACTAGGATTTGCTGCGAGTTGTAAAGCGAGCAATAATACTAGCAATCAAAACCATTAGTACCAAAACTAAAGACGCAGCCCAAGCGACTGATTGTTGGTTGTTATCGAAAGAAGTTGCAAAGTTAAAAACCAACACAGCAAGAGAAGCAACTGGTTCATCTGTTAAGTTTTCGAGCCAGAAGAAGGAGAATAAAGCAGTAAAAATAAGAGGTGCAGTTTCTCCAGCAGCACGAGCAACAGATAAGGTTACGCCAGTAATAATTGATGGTAAAGCCGCAGGTAAAACTATTAGCAAAACTGTTTGATAGTTAGTAGCTCCTACTCCCACGGCAGCTTGACGTAAATCGTTAGAAACTAACTGCAAAGCTTCGTCTGTAGTTCTAACAATAATTGGCAACATCAAAATTGAAAGAGCCACACCACCGGCGATCGCAGAATATCCGGTAACTTTACTTCCAACTAGAATACCGTAGGTAACAACACCAGCAATAATCGAAGGAACACCGCTCAGAACGTTGGTAGCGAAGCGAATTGAACGAGCGGTTTGTCCCTTGCTAAATTCTGTGAGATAAACTGCTGCTGCTACTCCAATCGGTACGCTAATTAAAGCTCCAATTCCGACCATTATCAAAGTACCGAGAATGGCATTACCAAAACCACCACCTGTATCCAAAGGTGCTGGAGGCAATTTGTAAAACAACTCTAAGCTCAAGCTACTGAAACCTTTGATCAGCAAGTAGGAAAGTACCAGCCCTAAAGGTAATAAAGCTAACAACCCGCAAACAAATATCACACCATTCATTACATTATTGAATAGCGTTCTCTTAGAACTTGAAGAACCATTTAAGCTACCGCGTGTAAACCCCTGTGGCTGCTCTGAAAAACTAGTCATGATTTTTTAACACACCAATAAATTACAGTCGCTTGACTCGCATTACGATTAACTCTGCCAAAATATTGACAATCAGAGTCAATATAAACAGTACAAAAGCAGCGTACATCAAAGCACTGATTTGTAAACCACTAGCTTCTGCGAACTGATTTGCTATTAGAGAAGCAATAGTATTGCTAGGTGCAAATAGGGAAGGACTAATTCTGTTGGAGTTACCAATTAACATCGTCACAGCCATTGTTTCTCCCATAGCACGACCAAGTGCTAGCATTACAGCGCTGACGATACCAGAAAACGCCGCTGGAATAATCACTTTCAAAAGTGTTTCCCAACGGGTACATCCCAATCCATAAGCAGCTTCGCGCAAGTTTTTAGGTACGGAAGCTAACGCATCGCGAGAAATTGCTGTAATAATTGGCAAAGTCATAATTGCCAAAATAATTCCAGCAGGTAATAACCCAGGGCCACCAATTGCTCCTGATTCAGGACGACTAAAAAGTGGTATCCAGCCTAAAAACTGGTTAAGCCATGTACCAACAGTTCCCAAAAAAGGAATTAAAACGAAAATTCCCCACAAACCATAAACAACGCTGGGAATCGCTGCTAAAAGTTCTACTAAGAAAACTAATACAGTTCTGACTTGCAAAGGCAATATATTTTCGCTTAACAGTACAGCAGTACCAATGCCAATCGGTACGGCTATCAACAAACCGATAAAAGAACTAGCTAAAGTACCGTAAATTGACGGCAGTATTCCCAATTCAACTCTGGGTGGATTCGGACTCCATGCAGTTGTAAATAAAAACCCCAGACCAAATTCCTGTAATGCTGGAAGTCCTTGAACTGCAACCTGAAAACCGATCCATAGTAAAACGGCAGCAATACCGAAAGCGAAAATTCGCGTTATCCAAATAAAGCTGCGATCGAGCGTTCTATCTGCTTCAGAACGATTTTTACCGTCTGCTTGTCTACTCTGGGCTGGTGTACTCATAAAAAACTATCCGTTGCGATACCCATGTAATAGAGAAAATGTGGGAGCGAACCACATTATTCCTTAACTAATTAAAACCTTTATGTGTTGACAACACGCAATCGAAAAGTTAATTAACCTTTCTTACTAGTTAGCAGCAATGTCGATCTTGTATTCGGGGCTGATATCATCAGCAGCAGCAGCAACTCTCTCAACAACATTTTGAGGTAAAGGAACGTAACCGAGTTCAGGAGCAACTTTTTGACCTTCAGTCAAACCATACTCGATCATCGCTTCAACTGCTTTTGCTGTCGCAGGATTGTCATACTTCTTGTAAGCCAAAATCCAGGTATAGGTAACGATAGGATAAACTTCATCTCCTTCTGGATCGCTAATGAAAGCACGAAGATTGCTTGGTAAGTCGATTGCTCCCAAAGCCTTAGATGCAGCTTCATCACTTGGTTTAATGTATTGACCAGCTTTATTTTCCAAAGTCGCCATAGTCAAACCTTGGTTTTTAGCGTAACCGTACTCTACATAACCAATAGCGCCAGGAGTTTGCTGAACTTGAGCGGTAATACCTTCGTTACCTTTAGCACCAACTCCAGCAGGCCACTGTACAGTCTTACCTTCACCAGGACCGCTCTTCCAATCTGCACTTACTTCGCTCAAGTGCTTGGTTAATACAGCAGTAGTACCACTACCATCAGAACGATGTACGACTGTAATGTTTTGATCGGGAAGATTAACTCCTTCGTTAGCCGCAGCAATCCTAGGATCGTTCCACTTAGTAATCTTACCTAGTAAAATATCAGTATAAACTGCACGAGGTAACTGAATATTATCTACTCCAGGCAAGTTATAAGCAAATACAACACTACCACCAGTCATAGGTAGTAATAATACGCCTCTATCTACCTTGGCGATTTCTTCATCTTTCATTGCTACGTCGCTAGCACCGAAATCAACCGTACCGGCGGTAAATTGTCTTACACCGGCACCACTACCAACAGACTGGTAGTTAACTCGAAGATTGGGGTACTTAGCGTTAACATCCTTGAACCAGCGCTCGTAAATCAATCTTGGGAAAGATGCACCAGCACCGTTTAAGGTTACATCTCCACCTAAATCTAATGGGGCGCTAGCAGCAACATTGGTAGCACCAGGACTATCTCCACCAGCACTATCGGTTCCTTCACCGCCACAAGCACCTAAAGTAACAGTAAGTGCTAATACTGAGAACAACGAAGCAATACGAGACTTATTCGCTACAAGTTTATTAGAAAACATGGATGTGCAAGTTGGGTAATTTTGCAGGTGTCGCTTATAATATATCCCCAATCAGTAAAGAGAAGGTTAACAAAGTTTTGTCAAATTGTTTTTCTGTACTCATTTAGACTGAATTTATATTTATTATTGATAATTAAATCTAATCGCTATTTAGTAATTTTAAAGATACAAATAATACACTAGAACTTTTGTATTAAGAGTACAGATGTAATAGGTATTGCGTTAATACCTTTACACATAGAACTAAGTAAGTCGGCACAAATAAAACCAACGGCGGTAACGGTTGGGTAAATTGGTATCAAAGCCTTACCCTTACTCCCTACTCTCTACTCCCTTCTCCTAATTACAATTTTCAACGCCGACTTACTTAATTAAACTGGTTTTAATGCTGATGAAGGCTTGTATACCTAGAATACGTAAAACAGTGAATGACGGCATATAAGCTTCAAGTTACGGTAAGCGAGTCTAAGTTAAAATATTTTATCGAATGCAAGATTGAGCGTAAAGCCAATATCAATAAAATTATAAAAATTTGACCAATATGTGCTACCGATCGTGAAGGAACTAGATTTTGGACAGTTGCAGTTAGACGCATTAAACTAGGATGCGACATAGATAACAGAGCTTTGCTCTATAAGAATTAATGTATATTTGTGAACCAGTCAACAAATAACAAATCACTATTTTTCGCTTTTTGTATGAGTGTATTGTAAATGCTAGCTGCATCCAACCAATTATTATGGTCAATGATTGGCTTACTACTAACTATGGGTGGTACCTTCTTAGAAGCCTATATTGCCGCCCTACCTTGGAGTTGGAGTAACCAAGGAATTCATGCTTTTTCTTTAGGTGTCACTTATCAAATTGGTGGGGTGCTGTTAGTCGGGTGTTTGGGAGGGAAAAATGCTGGTGCGCTTTCACAAATTGCCTATTTAGTTATGGGCTTAACTTTGTTGCCCGTATTTGCTGACGGTGGCGGTATCGGCT
This sequence comes from uncultured Rivularia sp., assembly GCA_964395005.1. Taxonomy (GTDB): domain Bacteria; phylum Cyanobacteriota; class Cyanobacteriia; order Cyanobacteriales; family Nostocaceae; genus Rivularia. Next base: position 5,057 of record CAYMZW010000086.1, on the reverse strand, counting down.
ATGTAAAGCTTTCTCAGTTTGGTTATTTAATAGGTTTTATTCCTGGAGCTTGGATTTGTGGTTTTTTTGCCTTTAAAGCCAGGCCAAAATTAGAAACTCTTGCATTTAGCTGTATTTGTGGCTTGTTAACAGTTCATCTATGCGGTATTTGTTATTTGATTGTTACTTATGGTTTAGGTTGGCAGGGTACGGAAAATTTATCTTTATTACAAGCAATTCTTAAGTATTCACTGCTTGCATTACCAGGACAATTAGCTGTAGTATGTTCCGTTACATTAGTAGCATACGTTCTACGACATTTAATGTTTTATTAGTTGTTGGTTGTTAGTAGTTAGTTGTTAGTAGTTTTGGAAAGAAACTGGCGATTAGTGATGGAGAGCATCCAATAAAAAGCTCAAAAATCTTTTACTCAAAATAAAAACGAACCTGTAAAACAAAACTTGCTTAAAACCATCGGCATATTATTATTTTCTATATGTAGCAATACCCGGTTGTATCGCTTAAGTGCTTTTCGACATACTAGGCGCGTTACTTTATTAACAGCCAACAACTAACCCGCGTAACACACTGCCTTACAACTAACAACTAACCACTATCAACTAACAACTAACATCTTATGCGTGTGAAAAATCGCTTCTTTTGGATAACTGCTATTACGGGTTTTGTATTCGATCAATTAACAAAATTCTGGGTGATGCAAACTTTTAGTTTGGGAGAAACACAACCAATAATAAAAGGAATATTTCACTTTACCTATGTCCGAAATACTGGGGCTGCTTTTAGTTTATTTGCAGGCAAAGTAGAGTGGTTGCGCTGGCTATCTTTATTGGTAAGTCTAGCATTGATAGCATTAGCTTTATTTTCTCCGGTTTTAATGGGTTGGGAGCAGTGGGGATACGGTTTTATTTTAAGTGGAGCAATGGGCAATGGTATCGATCGGTTTGTGTTGAGCTACGTTGTAGATTTTCTTGATTTTCGACTAATCAATTTTCCGGTATTTAATTTGGCAGATGTATTTATTAATATTGGTATTGTCTGTTTAATAATTGCTTCTTTTCAAAAAACACCTCCAACTCGTTCTTCGCGATCGGAATAAGAATATAGAGAATAGGAAAAAATTTTTTTGTAGAAAAATCCTAACCGATGGCTCAGCAAAAAAAAATCCTGGATACCTGTTATCAGTATTAGGTATACTTTTAAACCTAATTACCAATATACAAGAAACCAGAATTTGTTTTTATATCCTTATTTTTTAGCTTTGTACTAAATAAGTATCGAATTTTCGTTCTTATTGAGGAGCTAATATATCAGCTCCACCTTCGGTAGGAGTTGTTTCTTCGGTACTGCTAGGGGTATCGGAATCAGGAAGAGTCATTTCTCCTGGCTGATTCATGTTGCTGGGAGAATCCGAATCAGGAGTTACGCTACCAGGTGCTGGGATGATATATGTCGGATCGTCAGCTTCTTCTTCTTCGCTTGGTGTTAATTCTCCTTCAGGAGTTGTACCAGGCATTGGAGTGATGTTTGTTGGAGCATCTTCTTCGCTTGGTGTTAATTCTCCTTCAGGAGTTGTACCAGGCATTGGAGTGA
>CAYMZW010000086.1:0-3367 GCA_964395005.1 uncultured Rivularia sp. | reverse complement strand
TGTTTGTTGGAGCATCATCTTGTTCGCTTGGAGTCATTTCTCCTTCGGGAGTTGTACCAGGCATTGGAGTGATGTTTGTTGGAACATCTTCTTCGCTAGGAGTTACTTCTACTTCGGGAGTTGTACCTGGAAGAGGCTCGCCTGGTATTGGAGTTACACCTTCAGGAGTTGTACCTGGAAGAGGTGCGCTTGGTATTGGAGTTATGCCTTCAGGAGTTGTACCTGGAAGAGGTGCGCCCGGTGTAGTATCAATACTATTATCTGGGGAAAAGCTATCTTCGGAGGGTATATCTTCTGTTGTATCTTCTGTATCTTCAGAAGAAGGTGTTACTGCATTCGCGCCGGAGCAACGGGAATTAAGTGGGAAGCGGACACATAAAATTTCCATTGCATCTGGCGAAAGTTCTTCATCCGCAGCTGCAACAATGCTATCATCAGATTCTGAAACTTTTGATGGTCCCTCGCGCTCTGGAAAGTTTCGGCTAGGAAATTTAGTCGATTGAGCAACTGTAACAGTGCTACTTAATGCTAGAGTCAAGGCCGTGCCAATAAGGGTTAAAAGTTTGCCCTTCATAATTATTCACTCCTCAAAAGTAATACCAAAGCCCATTAAATCAAACAAAGGGATTTATAAAATCTGTCTAAATGAGGATGTGTTTTTTTAAATTTATATTCTGATAGCTAATATGATAATTAAAAATGTAAATATTTCATCACTTTCGCGTAGCCTATTAGTTGATATATATACTTATGTCTATAGCCTTGAAAAGTTAGTGGATGATGCTTTAAAACATTAGCTTGCCAGATCCTTGAGAACAATTAACAAATCAATAATTAGTCAATTAACATCATGAGGTTGTCACAAAAATCACCGTAAAATTTCTATAATTAAGTGTAATTTTTGTATCATATGCACGCTGGAACAATTCAGTATCGCCAAACTTCATATATTCTTGTGATTAGAATGGTGAAATAACAGCATTTCAGGGCAGCAATTTGTCCGATTATCAAATAATAACCGTGGTGTGAATAGCCCATGAGTTCCCCTCAACCCCCTAAGAAGCCGCAAACTTTACTTGGTCAACTGACTCAAGCAGTACAGACAATTCAAGCTCAAGTCGATTTTTCTAAGCTGGCGCTCAAGCCTAATGCTAGAGTGCCAGAACTTTGGGTTCAAGAAGCTGGGGCAACGAACGCTCAAATGTATCCCTTGCTTGGCGATCGCTATATGATAGGTCGCAGTTCTAAATCCTGCGATATTGTTGTCCGAAATCCGGTAGTCAGCCAAATTCATCTGTCGCTATCACGAGATTCGTCTCAACGCAAGCCGATTTTTGTCATTAAAGATGAAAAATCAACTAATGGTATTTATCGAGGTAAGCGTAGGGTTGATTCTTTGGAATTGCGTCACGGTGATGTTCTAACTTTAGGGCCGCCGGAATTGGCAGCTTCGGTACGCTTACAATATGTAGATCCTCCACCGTTTTACGTTAAAACTGCCACTTGGGCAGGTTTAGGAGTTGCTGGTGTCAGTGCCTTGCTGATGCTGGTAATTGGCGTAGAGTGGCTGAAATTCTCCGTGCGACCTTTACCCGCAGCGACTCAAGGGCCAGTGGTGGTTTATGCTGGTGATGGTGAAACACCTTTACAAGAGCCTCGAACTACCGCTCACGTCGATTTAAAAAAACTTTCCGACTTTGGACCTTATTTATCTTCTGCCGTAATAGCTTCAGAAGATAGCCGTTTTAATTGGCATTTCGGTGTCGATCCCTTCGGTATTTTGCGAGCCGTGTTAATCAATACCCGTAGCGGTGGTGTTCAACAAGGTGCTAGTACGGTGACTCAGCAAGTAGCCCGCAGTTTATTCCGGGATTATGTAGGTAGACAAGATTCTTTAGGACGTAAAGTACGCGAAGCAATTGTATCTTTAAAGCTAGAAACGTTTTATAGTAAAGACGAAATTTTACTAAGCTACCTTAACCGAGTTTATTTAGGAGTAAATACTTCAGGTTTTGAGGATGCTGCAAGGTATTATTTTGATAAACCAGCTAAAGATTTAACGGCTGCGGAATCTGCTACTTTGGTAGGTATTTTACCCGCTCCTAACGGTTTTAACTTTTGCGGCGATACCCGAAGCAGGCGTAGACTTATAGCCTATCGCAACCGCGTTTTAGAGCGAATGAATCAGATGGGCGAGCTACCTCAAGATGAGTATAATCGCGCCAGACGTTCCCCCGTTGAAGTTAGTTCTAAGGTTTGCGAACGTCAAGCCAAAAGAATTGCTCCTTATTTTTACAGTTATGTATTTAACGAGCTTGAATATATTTTGGGAAAAGACTTGGCGGGTGAAGGAAATTTTATTATTGAAACTCAGTTAAACCCGAGAATTCAAGCTGAAGCTGAAACTTCATTAAAAAACCATATCGAAACTGCTGGAGCAAGTTTTGGGTTTTCTCAAGGAGCTATGGTTACTCTTGATTCGAGTACCGGCGGTATTTTGGCAATGGTTGGCGGTAGCGATTTTGCTAAAAGTCAGTTTAATCGTGCTTTTCAAGCAAAAAGACAGCCCGGTTCTACTTTTAAAGTTTTCCCATATACTGCCGCTATCGAACAAGGAATTTCTACAGGAAGAACTTATGGCTGTACTTCTGTAAGTTGGCAGGGTATTAGATATAAACCTTGTAGAAGTGGTACTGCTCCCTTAACTCTTTCTACCGGATTTGCTCTTTCCGAAAATCCCATTGCTTTGCGAATCGCTCAAAATGTCGGGCTAGATAAAGTAGTCAAAATGGCACAACGTATGGGAGTGCGTTCGGAACTCAATCCCGTTCCTGGTTTAGTATTAGGTCAAAGCGAAACTACAGTATTAGAAATGACTGGAGCTTTCGCGACTATTAGCAATAGGGGTGTTTGGAATCGTCCCCATGCCATCAAACGGATTCTTGACAGCAGCGACTGTAAAAACCGCGATGATTTAACAACCTGCCGCGTAATCTATTCTTTTAATCAAGATCAAGAAGCCAACAAGCGAGTTTTGACCGCTGGGGTTGCTAATACCATGACTAATCTAATGCGTCAAGTAGTCACAAGAGGTACGGGACGCGGTGCTGCTATTGGATTTGGAGAAGGTGGAAAAACCGGGACCACAGATAAGAATGTTGATTTATGGTTTATTGGCATTATCCCCGGCAGGCGACTCGCTACGGGTATTTGGTTAGGAAACGATGATAATTCTCCCACGAATGGCAGCAGCGCTCAAGCTGCTCAACTATGGGGAAGCTATATGGGTAAAGTTGTAAGGTAAAAAGGCAGGGAGTTAGGAGTTAGGAGTTGGGAGTTAGGAGTTAGGAGTTAGGAGTTGGGAGTT
>CAYMZW010000085.1:0-18693 GCA_964395005.1 uncultured Rivularia sp. | reverse complement strand
CACCTTGAGCTTCAGGTCCCCACAAAAGCAATAGGGAATGTCCCATGCTGTCTGCAGGTGTGGATACTGCCACTGTTAGGAAGTTACAACCTTCTAAATAAGAAGATGCCAAACCGTGGGTATACCAAGAAGATACAAAAGTTGTACCTGTTAGCCATCCACCTAGAGCCATGTAGGCACAGGGGAAAAGCAATAGACCCGACCAACCGATAAATACGAATCTGTCTCGCTTTAACCAGTCATCGAGTACGTCAAACCAGCCTCTAGTGCTAGGGGCGCGCCCAACTGCGATGGTCATGAGATTAAATCTCCAAATAGTTATAATTACAGTTTTTTTCCAAATTTGAGGTTGGCATCTCATTGCCGCCCTAAAGCAGAAAAGCAACTAGATTGTCAATCTAGTTTACAAATTTTTACTGTTTCTAATTTTATTGTATAGAAGAATAGGTAATTTTTCCAGTGGGTTTGAAAAAAAAACTGATTTTTTTTTGCGACTCTACATGAATGCTTAGGTAAGCAAAGAGTCTTATATCAGGTAATGATTACAGGTTGCGAATAGTTAATATTTTTTTTAGATTTAGTAATTTTTCATTCTCATAATTCAGATCGGGCTGTTAATGTAGTGCTGACGCTAAAATTAGACGAAACAGTTAATTTTAATTAAGGTTCCATGTTTACTATCGATTTAACAGTAAGAAACACAGCTTTCCCCGCATCTATTGAGCGCAAGACTCTTGAAGATGCTGAAGCTATCTATCAGCTAGTTTTATCAGCAATGCGTTCTGGGAATCCAGATATTATTGAACTTGAGTCCGAAGGTAAAGTAGAGAAAAAAATCGCTATTCGTGCTACTGAAATTTCTGGTGTTCAGATGACTAAGAAAGAAGGTGCAGCTGGTGGAGGTGGTAAAACTCCTGGTTTCTTTGCTTTAGCTTCGGAATAAAACATTGGTGGAACACATAACGAGTGAACCGGGAATCTCAGTAAAAGATTTAAACTTTGATTGGCCTTCAGGGACGCAAGTAATCAAATCTTGCTCTTTAGAAGTACCCAGAGGTGAATTTTGGATGCTTTTAGGTACGAATGGTAGTGGAAAATCAACTTTGCTAAGACTGCTCGCAGGGCTATTAACTCCTAAAAGTGGCGAAGTAGGAGTTCTACACCCCGTTGGCTTTGTATTTCAAAATCCCGATCATCAATTAGTAATGCCTACTGTTGGTGCTGATGTGGCTTTTGGATTAGTACAAGAACAGTTGCCGCAAAAGCAAGTTAGAGAAAGAGTAGAAGAAGCACTAAACGCAGTCAACTTACTTTCACTGCTACGTCGTCCTATCTATGCTTTAAGTGGGGGACAAAAACAACGAGTAGCCATTGCTGGTGCGATCGCCCGTCGTTGTGCTTTGTTGTTGTTAGATGAACCCACTGCGTTACTCGATCCAGATAGCCAATTAGAATTAGTGGCTGGTGTTCGTCGTTTGGTAAAAAGTCGAGGTATTACAGCCCTTTGGGTAACTCATCGTTTAGATGAATTGAACTACTGCGACGGTGCTTTCCTACTCGAACAAGGGGTTTTGATCGATAAAGGAGAGCCTGCACGTCTCAAAAAAGTTTTGATGGAATTGCAAGGAGGAAATTAAAATTATTTTTCTTTCTCAAAATCTTTTGTTCCAACTAGTATTTGTTTACTAATTAATTATCAAAGATTTCAGCGCGTCTACTAATAATAGGCGCGTTTATTTAATTTTATTTTCTGTTTTTCTGATGATTTTTTAAGAAACCTTAGCCCAAGGAAATCCAAAATCTGGATCGGGATTTAGGAAAGATAAATTGCCTGGCTCGTCCCGAGCCATAGTACAAAAAAACTAAGCGGCAACAAGACGCGAGCAGGAAAGAACATCTACACCTTCCAACTTTGAGCAAAATATAAAATCAAATGACCTTTATTAGGTAAGGGTTTCGTAATATTGTCCGGATTTTATGTGTATGTAACATAGTGTTACAAGTAATGTTTGAACTATTATAAGAGTTATGAATGAAAATTGTAAAATCTAGAATACTGTGATTCAAAACCATGTCCCCTTCATTTACCCCAGCCGTTTTACTCGTAGACGGTTATAACATCATTGGCGCTTGGTCTTGTTTAAAGAAGACTTGCGATAACGTTGGACTAGAAACTGCACGTAATGAATTGCTTGAAGCCCTCGTGGGTTACAGTGCATTTACGGGTTATCAAACCCAAGTAGTGTTCGATGCCCATTTTCAAAAGAATGGCAGCAACGAAGAAGTCGTAACCAAACTTGTCACGGCTTTTTATACTGATTTCGGGCAAACAGCAGACACTTACATTGAAAAACTTTGCGCGTCATTGCGTCAGAAAGTACGAGAGCGTTTATTGTCGCGAGTCGTTGTAGCCACCTCAGACCGGGCGCAACAGTTGACGGTACAGGGATATGGAGCGGAGTGGATATCTGCACAACAACTCTGTTATGAAATAGAAGCCACTGTTTCTAGAACGCGACAAAAGTACAAATCGCGTAAAAAGACTAACGGTAGATTCTTAGCTAACTCTATTGATGCCAAATCGCGTCAAAAGCTAGCTGAATTACGAATGGGTTTGAAATAGATTCCTATGGCAAACCTCAAGGGCATCTACTAATTACAGAGCCAGTCATTATTGGTACAAATGTATAGCTAAAAGGGCTGTCAGAAACTTAAAAAAAAAGTTTGCTAAAATACTTGCCAAATTCTATTTTTAGCTTTACTATTAGTAATCGTAGTCCTCAGTAGCTCAGTGGTAGAGCGGTCGGCTGTTAACCGATTGGTCGCAAGTTCGAATCTTGCCTGGGGAGTTTAAAATTTATTTTCTGTTTGATGCTTGTAAGTAGCGGGCATTATCAGTAATTGCATTTAACGAGTTGTAAGGATAAATTCGTCCTTTCTGCCGATTTTGGTAACTATCTAATTAAAGTGAATTAGAAAATTACTTGTTAAGTATCGGCAGTAATCAAACTTTATTTTATTAAATAAAATCGCGATCGCGGTGATGGGCATAAAAAATTCAGTTCGTAGTAAGGGCTTTAGCCCTATTTTTTTTGCTTATTAACCAAACTTAGAAGATGGGGCTAATTTGATTAACTTTGCTATTAGCTTTAATCGACAAAGCAGGTAAGTTAATTTTAATAACGCAATCTGCTTAGTATGAGGAATCGATGCTCAATAGTAGAGATGGTTGGATCGAGTTTTTTCGATAATTATAAAAGACTGTGATGAAAAGATTTAAGCATTTAAGTTTAATACTATTAATATCGTTATTTTTAACTATACTATCTCCGGTTTTAGCAACTCCTTTATCTGCTAACTCTTCTCAAGGGCAAGAGTTAATCGAACAAGGTAAAATATATTACGATACGGGGAGATTTACCGAAGCAGTGAATTTATTAAAACAAGCAGCTTCAAAATACCAAGCTGATGGAGATAAGTTAAATCAAGCAATGAGTTTGAGCAATATATCTTTAGCTTATCAAAAATTAGGAAAGTGGCAACAAGCGGAAGAAGCTATTAATATTTCATTACATTTATTGCAGCATTTACCAAAAAATAAAGTTTACGCTCAATCATTAGATATAAAGGGAAGCTTGCAATTTGCACAAGCACAATTTCAATATGCAATAGTCAATTGGCAAAATGCTGAAAAAATTTATTCGCAATTAAATTTACAACCAGTTTTAATTCAATCGCGTATAAATCAAGCTCAAGCTATGCAGGCTTTGGGGCTGTTTCTCAAAGCACAAAAAACTTTAATCTCGGTTCGAGAAAGTCTAGGAAAACAACCAGATTCGGCTTTTAAATCTGTTGGTTTGCGTAGCGTCGGTGATGTTTTGCGAATTATTGGCAATATAGATGAATCGAAAAAGGTTTTGCGACAAAGTTTAGATATAGCATATAAGGTAAAAGCAGAACGAGAAATAACTGAAACTTTAATTAGTCTGGGTAATTTAGCTAGCATTCAGCCACAAAAAGATGCTAAAACGGCAATTAAATATTATCAGCAGGCAGCTAATGTAGCACCTTCAAATTCTAGTTTACGCTTGCAAGCACAATTAAATCTTTTCAATTTGCTTGTAGAAATTGAAAACTTAGATACCGGCAAACAATTAATTCCCCAAATAAATGTACAATTGCAAAATTTAATTCCCAGCCGTCAATCTATTTATACAAGGATAAATTTTGCTAAAACGCTGCAACAATTTCAAGATAAAACTACGACAAAAAAAGCTTCGCAGTTGAATATTGCTCGAATATTATCTACAGCAATTCAACAAGCAAAAACTATCAAAGATAAACGAGCCTTGGCATATGCATTAGGGAATCTCGGCGAACTTTACGAACAAACTAAACAGTATAAAGAAGCCGAGCAACTGACTCAAAAAGCTTTAAATATATCTAATTCTATTAGGGCTAAAGATATTACCTATCAATTGCAGTGGCAAATGGGAAGATTGTACAAGCAAGAAGGAGATATCAATAAAGCGCTTAGATTCTATCATGCGGCGTGGCAAATTCTCAAATCTTTACGTAGCGATTTAGTTGCGATAGATTCTAACGTCCAATTTTCTTTCCGCAAGAGTATAGAACCAGTATACAGAGAGTACGTCGATCTAATTTTAAAATCTGTAGAAAATAATAAACAAAGTCAAAAACAATTGATCGTAGCTCGTGAAGTAATTGAATCTCTTCAGTTAGCAAAAATCGATAATTTTTTTAATTCTGCTTGTTTCAATACCAAAGTTGTGCTTGATGATGTAGTTGATAAAGATAATTTGAAAGCAGCTATAATTTACCCAATTATTTTACCAGACCGATTAGAAGTTATTCTCAAATTGCCTAATTCATCTCTTATAAGCTACTCTACTTCTATATCAAAAGATCGAGTAGAAGCAACTATTCAAAAATTACTAACTGATATCGAGGAACGTAAGATTGGTAATGATAATCGAGCGCAGTTTCACAAGTTATATACTTGGCTACTTCAACCAGCAGAAAAATATTTAGATAATCATAAAATAGATAGTTTAGTTTTTGTACTTGATGGTTATTTACGTAATATACCTCCTGCGGCTCTTTACGATGGCAAACAGTATCTGATAGAAAAATATAGTATTGCTTTAAGCCCAGGGTTGCAACTATACGAATTAAAACCATTGCAAAAAACAAGTTTGGATGTATTAACGGGTGGATTAAGCGAACAACGCTTGAATTTTCCTAAACTTGATTATGTTGAGCAAGAATTGCAGCAAATTAAGTCGCAGGTATCAAATGCTAAAGTACTTCTCAATCAGGAATTTACCAGCAATGCTATTGAAAAACAAGTTAACAAAAAATCTTATTCTGTAGTTCACTTAGCAACTCACGGGCAATTCAGTTCTAATTCCAACGAAACATTTCTTTTAGCATACGATGGGCGGATTAAAGTTAAACAACTTAGTCAATGGCTGCGAGATAGGCAAAAAAATCTTCCCAAACCGATAGAGTTACTCGTTTTAAGTGCTTGCGAAACAGCTGCTGGAGATAATGAGGCTGCGTTGGGGCTTGCTGGTGTGGCTATCCAAGCAGGTGCAAGAAGTACGGTTGCATCTTTATGGGCTTTAAATGATGCTTCTACTGCCGAATTAATGGGACAGTTTTATCAAGAGTTAACGAAGCCTAATATCACTAAATCACAAGCTTTACGCAATGCTCAGTTAACTTTATTAAAGCAAGAAGAATACAATATTCCTTACTTTTGGGCACCTTATGTTTTGATTGGAAATTGGCTTTAATGAAAGTATGTAATAGGTAATAGGGAAAAATGCTTTAGACATTTGGGGTGTAAGATATGTTAACAATTTCTAGAAGTCAAAGTTTTTACAATCAATTATGTTCGGTAAGTTTGCTGACGGGTATGCTTTTAAGTTTACAAAAAGAAGTAGCTTTTGCTCAAATTAAACCAGACAGTAGTTTACCATCGAATTCTCAAGTTACACAACAGGGAAATATTTACAAAATTACTGGTGGTACCCAAGCGAGAAACAATCTTTTTCACAGCTTTGAAAAGTTTGGAATTCCGAATGGTGGTGAAGCTTATTTTAATAATGCTATCGATATTCAAAATATTATTAATCGAGTTACGGGTAAGTCAATATCTGAGATTAATGGCTTAATTAGTGCTAACGGTACGGCTAATTTATTTTTAATCAATCCTAACGGTATTGTATTTGGTGAAAATGCCAAACTTGATATTGGTGGTTCTTTTATAGGCAGTACTGCTGATAGTTTTAAGTTTAATGATGGTAAGGAATTTAGTGCAATAAATCCTGAAGATAAACCCTTGTTGAGCGTTAATGTTCCTTTGGGTTTGCAGTATGGGAAGAATCAAGCAGGTAATATTAATAATTCAGGTAGTTTGAGTGTTAATAGTGGAAATAATATTACCTTAATTAGCAATAGTTTTGAAAATACGGGTACGTTGAAAGCTGATGGTGGACAAATATCTATTGCTGCAATCGGAAATGAAGGTTTTGCAAGTTTGGGACAATCTGGAGAATTATTAAGTTTAACTCAACCTGACAATATTATTAATAGTGATTCTCGTAATATTGGTATTATTAATAAAGGTAATATTGATGCATCAATACAAACGGGTATAGGTGGTAAGATAACTATCTTAGGCGGAAGAATAGGATTATTAGAAAACTCGTTATTCAACGCTTCAGGAAGTGCAGGTGGTGGAGAAGTAATAGTTGGCAATAATAATACAACTGCAACTTATATAGACCCAAAAGCATCTATACAAAGTAATGCATTAATTACCGGGAATGGCGGTAAAATTACAGTTTCAGCTACACAATCAACTCGCGCTTATGGAACTTTTAGCGTTAAAGGTGGTTTAAATAATGGCAATGGTGGTTTGGTTGAAACTTCTGGAAGTGATTTTTTAGATGTTACGGGTATAACTGTTGATACTAATGCAAATAATGGTTTAAATGGTATTTGGCTGCTTAATTCTGGTAATATCTTGTTTGGCTCGCAAAATAATTTAAATAGTACTTATAAAAGTAATAGTTCGGCAATTTTTGAACCTTTAAAATCTGATACAGTATTAGATATTTTTACCATAGAAAAGCAGTTAAGTACGGGAAATAATGTCAAAATTCGTGCAAGCAAAACGGGTAGTGAAGCAGGAAATATCGCAGCCGATCGAATTAATATCAAAGCAGAAAATAATACTCCTGTCACATTAACGCTTCAAGCCGATAACGATATCACTTTGTTAAAAGGTAACATCCAATCTACTAGCAATCGTTTGGGTATGGTGGTGCAAGCAGATACTGATGCAAACGGTAAAGGTAATTTAAGCTTTGGTAATAACATCTCAAAAAGTTTTATCGTTGACACAAAGGGAGAAAAATTCACAGCTACAGCCAGTGGTTATATTTCGTTATCTGGTGCTGAGATTTGGAGTCATAATACAGGTGTAACGGATTCCGAAAATATAGCGATCGCCACAGCAAATAATATTGAAATGAAAAAAAGCGGTATTCTTCAAACAGCAAGTGGTGTTGGGAATAATGGTGATATTAATATCAAGACGGATTCCGAAAATATAGCGATCGCCACAGCAAATAATATTGAAATGAAAAATAGCGGTATTATTCAAACAACGAGTGGTGTTGGGAATAATGGTGATATTAATATCAACGCTGACTCACTTTCTATCCAAGGAGGAATCGATAATAAAACTGCTGGAAATGGGAATGCTGGGGACATAAATATTAAAGTAAACTCTTTATCAATAAAAGATGGGGCAATAAGTAGCGTTAGTGAAGGTAATGGCAATATTGGAAGGATAAAAATTGAGGCAGAGAGTTTAGATATAGATAGGGGTAGGATTCAAAGCTATAGCAAAAGCATTGGTAATGGAGGATATATCATTGTTAATGCAAATTCAGTTTCATTACAAAATGGTGGCTTTTTAATTAGTACCCAAGAAAATGGTAATGCTGGAAAGTTAAAACTAAATGCTATCAATAAAATATTTATTGGGCAGGGTGGTACTTTGAATGGCGACAGCAACTCAAATCAACAAGGTAATGCTAGTGACATAACTTTAAATACTGGTTCGTTAGTATTAGAAAAGGATGCGACTATAGCTGCTAATGCAAAAAATCCAAACTCTCAAGCTAATGCCGGAAATATTAATATCAATGCTGAATCTATTTTAATGACAAATGATAGTGCTATTGCTAGCAACACCTCCGGTAAAGGAAATGCTGGAGAAATTAGACTCCAAGCCGATCGAATAAAATTCAAAAATAGCAATAACATTGTTGCTAGTGCTAAAGACAATTCTACAGGTAATGCCGGACTAATTGTACTTGAAGCTGGTTCTATCTTTTTTTTAAATGAGCTTGAATTTATTAATGATAATCCTAATAAAATTAATAGTTTAAGCACGATTGCTGAAGGTAGCGGCAACGCTGGAGAAGTAATAATTACTGCAGAGGAAATTATTTTACGCAACAAAGGGGGAATTGGTATCGATCCAAAAAGTTTACAGGGAAATGCCGGTAAACTTACTATTAATACTTCCTTGTTACAATTGGAAAATTCACGAGTGCAAGATAATGCAGGTATAAATAGTAGTTCTACTGGTTCCGGTAAGGGTGGGGAACTTATTATTAATGCTGACAAAATTTTATTAGAGAAAAGCGATATTGAAGCTCAAACTGAATCGGGAAAGGGCGGTAATATTATCCTTAATTTAAAAGAACTATTATTATTGCGTAACGGTAGCCGAATTTCTACTACAGCAGGTACGGGCGGTGGAGGTGGAGACGGGGGTAATATTGAGATTAATGCTCCTGATGGTTTTATAGTTGCTATCCCGAATGAAAACAGCGATATTACTGCTAATGCTTTTGATGGTGTTGGTGGAAATATTAAAATCATTTCCTCTGGTATATTCGGTATTAGATTTCGCGAAAACTTAACTTTACTTTTGGGCGATAACGATAGTAATGATATTAGCGCGAGTTCCGAATTAGGTATAGATGGTACTGTAGAAATTAATACTCCCGAGATCAACTCTACTAATGAATTAACAGAGTTGCCATCTATACCTATCAACGTTAAATTAGCCCAAGGTTGCTATAGTGCAGGTTATGCTCAAAACCAATTTTTTATTGTTGGGCGTGGTGGTTTACCTCCCTTACCTGAAGATTTTCTTACACCTTCAGCGGTACGAGTTGACTGGATCGATGCTCAATTAAATAGCGAAAACAGCTTATCTAATAGAGATATTGAAGTTAAAACAAACACAGAAAAACCCAAACGTATTGTAGAAGCTACGGGATGGATAAAGAACGATAAAGGTGAAATCATATTTACAGCAAATGCACCTGTTGCGTCAGTAGATAACTCTATGCAGCAAGCTCAAAATTGTCAGTTTTAAGCAGTGAGTCGTTAGACTAAGCTCTACAATACGGTAATCGCCGAACTGCAAATCACCACCATCAGTTAATAAAATCTCTAGATTTATTCATGCTTGCGTTTTATTTTGATTTCTGGTAGAAAGCCCCATCGATTTAAGCAAACGAGTAATATGATAGTTACTAAAACTGATCCCTAATTCTTTGGCAAGATGTTTGTTTAACCATTGTGCCGTCCAACGTTCAAATGCATAACCGTACTCTCGCGGGCTATTAGTTACAAGTTCTTTCAAACGTTGAGTATACTGTTCGTTGACTATTTTTGGTCTTCCAATTGGGGAATCATTCCACTTATAAAACTGACCTGTTTTTACCATAGAAATCCAGTATCGTGCTGCTTCTTGAGAACAGCCTAATTCTCTGCATATTTGTGTCTGTGATTCACCCGCATCTGCCATTAGCATGATATGAATGCGACGACGAAATTCTGGACGTAAACTATGCTCTAATTTTTTTTGCAATAATTGGCGCTGGTAAGATGTTAAGAACAAGCTCTGAGCGACTTCCATCGTTTCCTCCTTTTATACTTTTTGAGAACAGTTGGTTTAATAGGAACTTTTGTTTAACTAAAAAGTTGATAAGTATTGAAGTAGACAAATATATGCAATTACATATTTTTGTAATCAAGTGTCATTGTTTAGTTACTACGTCGCTCAAACAGCTTTTTCGCTAATCAGAACTTAAATATCTCTAGCTTTATCAAAAATTTATATTATTACAATTGATTAAAAATTGTTTAAGAATTATTTTGCTCTGAAAAAAATAAAAACATAAATAATGGAAATATGTGATTTCTTTTCTTTCAAAAGTATTGACAGGTACAAAATATAAGCTTAAATAAAAGGATAAAGCCCTATAACTGCTCCAAGTCATCAGGTAGATGTTTACTGAAATAAATCATTTTCAAACATTGTATGAAAGAAAACATGATTTATTTGGATAAGTGGCTTTGGGTAATCAACCAAGCGTAAACTGCTAAATAAACTAGTAGAGAGATAATTTTTCCCTATTTCACTCGGTTTTGAAAAAAATGTAAATTAATCATGTTTATCTACTTATTACTAATTGCTATACCGCTAATTTGCTGGAAATTACTGATAGCAAAAGTTTGTAGATAACAGATTAAAAATAATCACTTACATTGATTAACTATTGCAATTTTAATTAGCAGTAGCTGATGCAATGTGTCATGAAATTAATGAGGTAAAAACAATGGCAGAGAATTTGATATTAGAACAAGAATTAGCTCCAGATCAACTAGCTCAATTAGAAAGTTTACAGCAAGTAGAATCTGAAGCGTTGGGAGTACCTGTGAGTGAAATACAAATAATCGAAGAGGAGCAATCAGTAGAAGAAGCAATACAACTTGAAGCAGTTAACGAACAACTTGCACAACAATCTAACGCCCGACTCGAAGCAATTTTTGAACCGGAACCGACGGAATCAGTAGGTTTAGAATTAGCTCCACAACAGCAAGCTCAATCAGAAGAATTAAGACTAATTGAAGGCTTATCTCCAGAACAACAAGCACAATTAAGAAATTTACAGCAACTAGAAACTCAAGTAGAGGCACCTGCCAATGATTTTCAAATAAATCAAAGTGGCGATTCAGAATTATCTACGAATCAAATAGAAGCAAATGCACGTGGCGATTCAGAAGTATTTGAATCCCAAAATGCTATTGGGGCTTCTTTTTTAATAACTGGCATCATAGGAACTCCTAACCCAGACAAACTAAATGGTACTGGGAAAGATGACGAAATTCTTGGTCTTGCTGGTAATGACACAATCTCCGGTAAAGGTGGAAATGACGGTATTAGTGGAGGAAGCGAAAACGATCTTATCAACGGAAATGCAGGAGACGACCTGATTTTTGGCGATGCTAGTTTTAGTGAAAATTTAGACTTAGTTGGAATTGGCAATGACACTATAAAAGGCGGTAAGGGAAATGACGCAATTTTTGGTCAAAACGGTGAAGACAGCCTTTTAGGGGGAGCCGGAAACGACTTAGTTTCAGGTGGAAATGATAATGATATTCTCAAAGGCGGTAAAGGGAACGACCGACTTTTTGGTCAAGACGGTGAGGACAAACTTCTTGGACAAAAAGGGGATGACACTCTTGAAGGTGGAAATGGTAACGACTTAATTATCGGAAATCAAGGAAAAGACACCCTAAGAGGTGATAGTTTTGCCGGACAACCCTTTTCAACCGCAAGTGGTAATGACACTTTAATTGGTGGTGGAGGAGACGATATTCTTGATGGTGGTAGAGGAGACGATATTCTTGTAGCTCAGAATGGAGACGATCAACTTGTTGGCGGACAAGGTAACGATGAGCTTAACGGTGGAAGTGGGAAAGATAAGTTAATTGGTACCGATACTGTTTTCTTTGCTCCACAACAATTCGGATTTGGCGCTGGCGAAAGAGATACCTTAACTGGTGGTAGAGGTAACGACACATTCGTTTTAGGACTAGCAGAAGCACTGACTAGAACAGAAGATGGTACTGACGGCACAGTTAATGATGTGGTTCTTTACGATGATGGCAACGTTAATAATATTGGTACTCAAGGTTATGCTTTGATAGAAGATTTCGGCTATATAGGTGACTATTTTATTCGTGGCGTAGATAAGATTCAGTTAGCAGGTTCGGAAAGTGAATATTCTTTGGGTGCTTCTCCTATAGACGGTATCGATGGTACGGGAATCTTTTTAAATGAAGGACAAAATACACCCGAATTGATTGGTATTGTTAAGAGAATATCTGAGGATACTTTAAATCTGAGCGATAACAATCAATTTATTTTCGTTTAATCTTGTAGAATTTAGCTGTTAATAAAAAGGTTTTTTAGTAATAAATGATAGGCAAAAAATCTATCATTTATTACTAGTAAATCGAATTAAATATGAATTTTGCTACCGATTTCATAGCGAATTCAATCAACACATTTTAAGCATTTAACAAAAAATAGAAACGAAAGGAAATACTGATGGCTTCCACAAATTTAGCAGTTGATTTCGGTGAAGTAATTAAAACGCCGACAATTTTTCCTGACGAACAAGGTAAAATTGAAGTTACTATTACAAATCAAGGAAATACAGATTTCAACGGACCTTTATATCTGAAACTTTACGCTTCTACCGATGATGTATTAGATTTAAACAATCTAAACAGATTAGACGATAGGAGTGCAGATGGTGAGAGTCCCCTACTTAAAGGTACCGATGAAATCTTAGGTACTTTAGAAAAAGACAATATTAACTTAGCTCCTGGACAATCTCAAACTTTAACAATAGACTTCGCTGACTCTGAATTTCGCACTGCGAGCGTTGTTTCACCAGGTTTATACTATCTATTTGCAGAGGTTGAACCGGGTAATAATGGTGCTGAAAATAGTGCAACTTCAGAAGGTGAATTAATTACTCAAGGTGACGCTGTTATCCAATGGAATTCAATTCTGTTAAATACCATTCAAGCTACCGGAAAAGATGGTGGTGATGGAACTCCACCCCCAATATCAGCACGCAATCAGGCGATTGTTCACCGGGCAATTTACGATGCTGTTTTAGAAGCATCAAACGCATCCGATGAAGCTGCGGTGGTAGGAGCAGCAAGTGAAGCATTAATCAATTTGTTTCCCTCACAAGCATCTACAATTCAAGGCTTGCGGAAAGATTTTCTTAATGCAATTCCTGATAGTGATGCAAAGACAAATGGTATTGCTATAGGAGAACAAGCTGCTACAGAAATATTAAACCAACGAGCAAATGACGGTTCCGATTTAGCGCAAGCTCCTTATACACCCGGACAAGGCATAGGAGATTGGGAATTTACTTTTAAAGATGGTGATACTACAGATCAAAAAGAAGGTTTTATAGACCAAGCATTATTACCAGATTGGGGATTTGTAACTCCATTTGTTCTAGAAAGCGGCAATCAATTTCGTCCGTTTACATTCCCGCAATATAATAGTCCTGCCTATGCCCGAGAGCTAGAAGAAGTAAAACAAAAAGGTGAAGAACAAAGTACGGTTCGCAATGCAGACGAAACAGAACTTTCACTATTTTGGGCTTACGATCGTAATGATACATTTAGACCACCCGGTCAGTGGAACCAAATTGCTCAAGAGGTAGCATTAGAAAAGGGAAACAGTTTAGAAGAAAATGCAGAATTATTTGCTGTGTTAAATACTGGTTTAGCTGATGCGGGGATTGCAGCGTGGGATGCAAAGTATGTATACGAACAGATTCGTCCGATAACTGCAATTCGAGAAGCAGACGAAGATAATAATCCCAATACCATAGCTGATAAAGATTGGGAACCTTTGTTAGATACTCCCCCATTTCCCGATTACATCTCCGGACATTCAGTGTTTGGTGGTGCAGCAAGTACTATTTTGGCTAACTTCTTCGGCGACGATACCAGTTTTGAGATTCCTTCCCAGGAATTACCGGGAGTTTCACGTTCATATAGTAGCTTTTCGCAAGCAGCTGATGAAAATGCCGACAGTCGTCTTTTTGGTGGCGTTCATATTAATGCTGCCAATATAGACGGAGTACTTGTCGGTGAAGATGTTGGTAATTTTGTGTTTGACAACTTTGGTTAATTAAAGGAATTACGCAGCAATAACGGAAAGTATAGTGTTCCAGACATTCTAGATCCCCCCAACCCCCCGCTAATTTGGGGGGCTTGCGTAAGTCCTAAAATAAAGGAATTAAGAATTTTGAATTTTGATGCGATCGCACTTCTAAATTATTGGTGAATTAATAAGCCCGGTTTTTTGAAAAAACCGGGTTTCTCGACATTGAAGATACAAATCATGCGGAGGCTTCTACGTTGCTTTTATCCTTCTTCTATGTTTCCTAAATCATAAAATCTTCTCTAAAACTCTCTTCCCCTAAAACTACTTTTATACTAAAACGCTCTCCCGGTTCCGCACTTAAATCTAGTTGAATATGCTGATTTTGTCCTTTAGTTTTAGTATTAATTATTGCTTGTTCGTCTTCGTCTAATAGTATTAATTGCAGGTTTGCGGGTAAATAGGTTCGATTATTCGCGGGCATAAGTTCGACAAGAATGTTGATATTTGAATCAGATTCTGGAGCGATGTTAACAATAAAAGCTACTAATTCCTCTTGAGTTCCTAATTTTAACAGCTTGCAGCGCTTCAAATTACTTGCTTTTATGCTTCTAAAAGCTAAAGCAGGCTCCGTAGCTTCGTTACCTAAAACTGCTTCTATACTTTCCCAATTAGTTTCAAAGATATTTTTAAACCATTGACTTAGGTTTACTAACGGTCTTAGTTTGTATAAGTATTGAGGTAAATATTCAAGTGAATGTAAATCATGCAGAGATAAATCGCCGCTTTTTACAGTGTTTGGCGCAAAACCTCGCAATATAGCTTGTTTAACCGACTCGTCAATTTCAACTACTACATAGCCAATCCTATCAAACCCAACTAAAGAGGGAATATAACAACTGTTTGCGCCCGGTTTGATAGCACGACATTCTAAACTACCTTTGCCTGTTACCCATAAATCTGCTATGTCTTCAGCTATACGTATAGAAGAGTTCCAACTATCGCTTGCCCAGAGATTAGTGGAAATACCGAGAATACGCAAGTAATTATTAACGGTACATACAGCAAGGGTATTAAAATAAACTTGTTGGGCTTTCTCAGGTATTAATTGCTCTCTAGCAAATTGCCGCGCTATACGTAAAATTTCTGATGTTAATGGTACCGGAATTGACCAATCCTCAATTGGATGGTTGTTTTTATTCATGACAGTTTTTTTCGGGTATGTTTAGAGCCGCTAGGAACAATACCTGATTATTCAATATAACCGTTCGTTGAACCGAATTCCCGTAACAGAGGCAAGCATTTACGGTTGTAAAATTTTGGTAAATCTTTTGCTTCTTGAGGATTTAGTTTAAATTCTGCGGCAATAGCTTGCCAAGCAAGAGTATCTGGAGGAATTCGGCGTAAAATTAATGCTTGAGCGTTAATTTCGGGGCGTTTTCGGAAGCGAATAGTGCGTAATCGTCCATCTGAATCATTTTGCACCCAATTTATAGTTCTTTCCCAAATTTTCAACACTGGTTGAATATCCGGTCCGGCTACTATATTATCTAAATGGTTATTTATAACTCCTTGTTCTGTTTGTATAGCTGTACAAAATCGTCGCTGCTGTCTATATTTACCATCTCGCATTCTCCTCAATCGCTTTTTTAGTTCGTCATCAAGCCAAACAATCGGACCTTTAATATCGGGATTATATTCTTCAAGATGTTCGCAACAATATTCCCACATTTCTTGGAGAGCATCATTATAATACGATGTATGTTCCTTCCAAAGCTTGCCAGATTTCATCACCAATAGATACACTTGCGCCAACAGTTGCTGACGCTCCCAACTCTTGGGTGGTAGAAGTTGAGCAGATGTAATAAGCTGGCGGAGTTTTAAATCTAACTCATTCATAAGAATTACGAAAATGTTTTACCATACCCTGAAAACATCACCCCTTTAAACGTCTATAAATAGTTCGCTTAGTTTGAGGCTTGTTATGATAACTGATTAAAATACACTTTCGTATCTTATTATTCCATGCCAGTTTAATGAATGATTACTACAACGCCACTTTGTTTTTATCCTCTATATGCGATCTGTTTAGTTACTACGACTAACTAAGAGGTTTTTCGCAGAATATTGTAAATATTTTTGGTTATTGTGGTGTTTAATACGAGCGCACCTTCGATTAAGATAGGTAGGATTTCCAAATCAAAAACACGCTTCCATGCCGAGAAAGCGTGTTTTAAACTTAAAATAATTAATGCTCACCAACCCTTGGCATTTACCTTTTTACAAACATATTTCATTCCCCTTCCAGCAGCGGACGTATTTTTGTATTTAATTTCTTTAAAGTGAATTATGAGAAAGTTAGTTGTATTAAAACTGGATGGCGATTTGTCCGAGGGAGTGCGGGTAACGCTGGAAATAGGTTGTGAAGGGGCACGCCCAACTGTAGAAGTTAATTGTAGTTTACCTGCCACACCAGAGATGGTAACTGCAATTAATGAATGGTACTCGCTTTATGAAAATTTAAATCAATTTAACCGCATCAAAGTTAATAAAATTGTTTATGGTTCTCTCTCTAAAAAAAAGCAAGTTTGTTATCGCAAAGCCTTCGATCTAAAAAATTATTTAAATCAATGGCTGATGTGCGATTCATTCCGTCCGATTCGCGAAAAATGGCTGAAATGCTTGATGCCATCGGATGAAATACGAGTATTAATTAGCACTAACAATATACAGCTTAAAAAACTTCCCTGGCACTTATGGGATTTAGTTGATCGCGATTATCCCAAAGCTGAAGTTACATTAAGTGCTTATAATTCAGACCACATACAGATACCGCAGACATCTATCTATGGGAATAAAATTAAAATTTTAGCTATTTTAGGTAATAGCGATGGAATTGATGTCAGACAAGATAGACAGTTGTTAGAAAACTTAAAAAATGCGGATACAACTTTTTTAGTACAGCCTCAAAGACGAGAAATAAACGAAAAGCTATGGAATCAAAATTGGAATATTCTATTTTTTGCAGGGCATACCAAGAGTGAAGGAGATACGGGGAGGATATATATTAATCAAGAAGATAGTCTGACAATTGCAGAACTCAGGTATGCTTTAAAAAATGCTGTGAGTAATGGTTTGCAGCTAGCAATTTTTAATTCTTGCGATGGATTGGGTTTAGTGAGCGAGCTACAAGATTTGTCTATCGGGCAGATTATTGTAATGAAGCAACCCGTACCGGATTTTGTCGCTCAACAATTCTTAAAGTATTTTCTGACAAGTTTTTCTGCTGGAGAGTCTATATATATTGCAGTTCGTACAGCCAGAGAAAAATTACAAGGATTAGAAACAGAATATCCGGGTGCGAGTTGGTTGCCGATAATATGCGAACATCCGGCGATCCAACCGATGCAGTGGAAGCTATCAGTTGATTCTCAGAAGAAAAGCTGGCGAACATTAGTATTAGCAAGTTTGCTGGTAACGAGTTTAGTAATGGGAGTGCGGCGGCTAGGATTTCTGCAAAAATGGGAGCTACAGAGTTACGATTTATTAATGCGATCGCGTGCCGATGAAAGTCCCTCAGAAAGGTTGTTGGTGGTGGGAATTAGAGAAACAGATTTTCAGCTACCCGAACAAAAAAACAGAAAAGGATCTTTAAGCGATAGTGCATTACATAAATTGTTACAGAAGCTTGAACCATATCAACCCAGAGTTATAGGGTTGGATATCTTTCGCGATTTTGGGGTAGACTCAGAACAACAGCAGTTAAAAACTCGATTATTAAAGAGCGATCGCTTCTTTGCAATATGTTATGTAGGGGAGCCAAACGGAGAATCTGAGGGTATCGCACCTCCTCCAGAAATACCGGAACAGCGTCTTGGTTTTAGTAACGTTCTTCTAGATAATGATGGTATTTTACGGCGCTACATTTTATCAATGGATGTAGGCAGTAGCTCAAATTGCCCTACAACCTGGTCTTTTGGTTTCCAATTAGCGGTACATTATTTAAAAGACGAAGGAATTACACCTCAATTTAAGCAAGGAAATTGGCAATTAGGTGATGTTGTTTTTTCACGTTTAAGAAAACTCAATGGTGCTTATCAAACAGCAGATACTTGGGGAAATCAGATATTACTAAATTATCGTTCCTATCGTTCTCCCAATCAAATTACTGATATTGTATCTCTCGAAGATGTCTTAACAGGTAAGCTTACACCAGAACAAATTAAAGACAAAATTATTATTATTGGTGTAATTACCTCAACCTCCAGCGACCATTTTCGTACACCTTACAGCGAAAAATTACCCGCATCCGAGCAATACACCCCAGGAGCGATAGTACACGCTCAAGCAGCAAGTCAAATATTGAATGCAGTGTTAGACAAACGTCCTTTATTATCAGCAATACCACTTTGGGGAGAAATATTGTGGATTGGATATTGGAGTTTTGTCGGAGGAATTTTAAGCTTTCGGATTCGTTCGTTACGTTTATTAGTAGGTGCTAATTTAATCGCTATTATAATGATATACGGAGCGTGCTTTTTTCTATTTGTTAAAGGTGTTTGGTTGCCACTTATTCCATCAAAATT
>CAYMZW010000084.1:0-18857 GCA_964395005.1 uncultured Rivularia sp. | reverse complement strand
CTGTGAATTCCAGGATAATAAGTTCTTGTTGATAGCTGTTTAAATTTATGTTTACCAGATAAAGTAATTTTTTCACCAGGTAACAATTCTATTTGTCTTAACTTAAAAACTTTCTTTGATAGCTTACCATTCGCCAATACTCGATGCAGAATATAATCTACAACAAGATGAACATTCTTCAACTCTTCAGAAACAAGATTACATGAAAAATTCAATTCATCACCAATTTTCACTACCAAAGGTTGAAATTGAAAGTTCTCAACTCGAACACTATCACCACCAACAAAACCTAAAACAGATAAAGCTTCTTGATTCCCTTTCTTAACTAAAGTTCTCAATCCATTACGTACAGTCCACCTAGCAAATTCGTCTCCAGAATCCCACCACTGTTGTGCTGTTTCTACTACTATTTCTGGATTATCCTTAGCAATATCATTTAAATTATTCCCAACAGAACGACGAACAACTAAATTTGGGTCATTATATAGTTGGTTTAATATGCCAATAATAAAAGATGGGTTTTCGATAAATGGTTTTAACTGTATACTCCAAGGTAATCTAGGTCTACTTCCTTCTGAAGCAAGTCGTCTGACACGCCAATCCTGATGAGATGTCCATTCCATAAGGCGTGATAAAGTTGTATCTGGATGTTGCAAAATAAAAGGACGAATTGCAAATTCCGCACTGAAGTGAAGCGTCATTTTTTCCAGTGAATCAAGTGCAATATCTGGATTATCTAAACCACGAGCAGCAACAAAATCCAAAAAAGGCATAAAACGAAATTCGTAATAACCTGTCTTACCTCCAGAATTATCATCTTCTCCCATCGCTGCAATAAGAGTATTTACTGCTTGCTCAAATTCCGCAGGTAAATATGATGTCAGAGCAGTACATATTTGTGTAGAGCGCTGCTTCAATTCTAAATTATCAAGACTTTGATTCGCGTCTTCCTCAAAATCAACTTTGTCAAATGGCGGAAAAACTTTTTTTATCCTCTGTGCTAAATCAGCAATCACTTCTTGATTGAAAATCGTTTTTAGCTGGTTAGACATCTGGACATTTAACTGATTTAATGACTTGAACTTAAGACTAGGGTTGAATTTCCTAGAAACACGGCTTCTTTACTCACCGAAAAACCTTTTTCCAGTGAAAAAATTAACCTCGCAGAAATCGGCATCGCTGAAATCAGCAGTAGCCTCCTCGCAATCAACGAAGCCCGATTGCCACAAATCAGCTTTAGTCCAGATAGTATTACTCAAGTTGCAACGAATGAAGAAACATCCTACAACATTGTTAATTCCGGTAAAGTCGGAGCCGGTGAAGTCAATATCTTCCCAAACAATAATATTCCAAATAGAATATCGAAAATTAACTCTTCTCAAAATAGCACCACTAAAATCAATCCCAAGGTAGGAATTTTCCAGATTAATTCCACTGAGGTCAACACCTCTGAGCAAGACGTCACCAAATTCATCTATAATGACTTCGGTAAAATTTCGCTCCCCAGCATTGTATCTGCTCAAGAGTTCTTTTACACTAATCTCTTCTCTTTCGATTTCTTCTCTTTCTAAATCCATTTTTTATTTTTCTTTATACCGAATAAACTAAAATGGCTATCAAATTAAATTTCGGTTTTGAAATTCTTTATTTTAGCGACTGAAATAAAATATCAAGGACAACAAGTTGCACAAATCAATAAGGATAAAGGTATTGACAATATGGAAATCGATATTTATTCCCAATACATCCATCCCGATTCCCTGCACCGAATTAAAATTTCCCCTCAATGATTTTTTGGAAGCTTTGAATGTTGCTCGTAAAGCTTTAATTGATTTATAAAATCATTTTTTACCTAAACTTCTTGCTTATCCTTCCCTGTCAACTGTTTAATTACCAACTGCACCGCTAAAGCTAATAAACCAACTCCAACGATTCCAAAAATTCCGGTACCTAAAGCAACTACCCCTACAACTAATGTTCTCACCGCAGAGGAAATACTTACCACCATCGGATTATCGGAAGTGACTGGTTTATTTGCAAAAGTCGTCGCGATCGAAACCATTAATTTGTACATCGCAAACCCCAATCCTCCACACATGGTTGCTCCAATTACACAACGTAGGGGAGTTGGTTGATTTTCTTCTGTATTTTCAGTTTGTTCGGTTTGTTTAGTTAAATTTTCTTCTGTCATGATTTTTTAAGGGAGTAGGGAGTAGGGAGTAGGGAGTAGGGAGGATGGGGAGATGGGGAGATGGGGAGATGAAAAGATATTATTTATTATTAACTCCTAACTCCTAACTCCTAACTCTCCCAATAACCAATTACCAATTAATTTACCACTTGAATCCCGTGAGTTATCAACTTGGTGACGAATAATTCTAAATCTGTGTCGGGAATTTCTTTTCTTAAATTTATTTTTACTTCTTCTGCTTTATCAATAGAATCGCATAAAGCAAATACACTTGGGCCGCTACCAGACATCATGGTACCTAAAATGTCATATTTGGCGAAACTTTTTTTCAATTCTGATACTTGGGGATATTCGGCTAATACTACTTTCTCTAAATCGTTGTGCATTTTATCTGCGATTTCTTTGACATCTTGATGCAAAATCGCTTTAACTATTTCTCCCGAATGTACTGCACTTGCACGCGCTACTAAACTTTTTGTATCTTTTATATAGCTACCACCAAATAAAGAACGATAGGTATTGTAAGCCCAAGCGGTGGAAACTTCCAAACTGCGATACTTAGCCAATACTATATATATATCTCCCAAATCTGATAAAGAAGAAAGTACTTCACCTCGACTCGTTGCGATCGCGGTTCCTCCTCCGATGCAAAATGGTACGTCAGAACCAATTTTGCTGGCTATTTCTTCTAATTCTAATTTTGTTAATCCTAATTTCCATAATAAATCTATTCCTACTATTACTGCTGCTGCATCTGTTGAGCCTCCTGCTAAACCAGCGGCTACGGGAATGCGTTTATGAAGGGTTATGTCTACACCTCCATAAGTAGCGAAACTATCGGGAAATTCGCTAACCATCAATTCGGCAGCACGATAAGCTAAGTTAGTTTTGTCTGCGGGAACCTGTTTGTTATCGCATCGCAAACGAATCAACTCTATTCCGTTTGCTTCTAATTCAATTTGGTCTGCAAGTTCTATACTTTGCAATATCATAGCTAACTCGTGATACCCATCAGGGCGATCGCCGATGATTTCCAAATATAAGTTAATTTTGGCTGGAGCAATTAAGGTGTAGCTACGCATCTTGATTTTCTAATTCATTAGCTAAGTTTACCCACTGCTGTACGCTTAATTCTTCAGCTCTGGCTTGGGGGTTAACGCTTAACTTTTCTAATAATTGTGTCAGATTCTCGCGCTCTACTATCGATTGCAAATTATTTCGTAACATTTTTCGTTTGGCGCTAAATCCCAATTTAACTAAGCTTTCCAATTTACGAGGATTTTTAGCTACTATTTCCCTTTCTCGTGGTATTAACCTGATAACAGCGGAATCAACTTTCGGTGGTGGATAAAAAGCCTTTGCGGGAACGGTACAAATCATCTCGCAATCTGCTAGGTATTGTACCCTTACCGATAAGGCTCCAAAACTTGTTCTTCCAGGCTTGGCAACAATTCTTTCTGCTACTTCTTTCTGCACTAATAATACTATTGAATCTTTTGGTTGCGGATTCGGATTCCCAATCTTCCCTAACAACTTTTCAATAATAGGTCCGGTAATATTGTAAGGGATATTAGCTACTACTTTATTTTGATTTTGGAATTTGGGAAAATCTTTGACTAATACGGATAAATCTACGTTTAAAAAGTCTTCATTCAATAGTAAAAAATTTTCCTTCTCTCCCAATTTATGAACTAATAACTTACATAAATCGCTGTCAATTTCCACTGCTAATAAAGATTCTACTTTCTCTAAAAGCTGATGAGTTAACACACCTTTTCCTGGCCCAATTTCTAAAACTCTGTCTGTATCTTTTAATTCAGCAGCCTTGATAATGCTATTCAAAGCCTTGTCACTCTGTAACCAATGCTGAGCATATGCCTTGCGCGGTCTCATTCTCTCTATTTCTCCTAATTTGATTGTTTGTCAGTATCTTTTATAACTTTATTCTTACTTTTATCTTACTTTTAACCTCTATTGTTGTAGTAATGCAGTACTATTAAAATCGCATTTTTGTGCTTTTCCGGGGTACCAATGACTACCTCTTTTGCAAAACAAAACTAATGTACTAAAAATCAAGATAAGAAAAATACTGAAAATTACAGCTTAATTTTTAGTTTGATTAACGGGAATTTCGATAACAAATTCAGTTCCTTCACCTGGGATTGATTTACATGATAAGTTGCCACCATGTTTATTTACCACAATTTGATAGCTAATTGATAGACCTAAGCCAGTACCTTTTCCAACTTCTTTTGTGGTGAAGAATGGATCGAATAATTTGGATTGAATTTCGGGAGGAATTCCGGAGCCGTTATCGGAAAGATGAATTGCGATGCGGTTATTGTTTTTTAATTTAGTATAAATTTGGATTTGGGGGGTAGAAAGATGTTTTTGTGATTCTAGGGCATCTATGGCATTTACGAGGATATTCATTAGTACTTGATTTAGCTGAGAGGGGAAACAATCAACCAGGGGAAGGGAAGAGTATTGTTTGATAATTTGGATTTCGGGGAAGTTGGGTTTTGCTTTGAGACGATTTTGCAGAATCATCAAGGTAGAATCAATCCCTTCGTGGATATCTACGGCTTTGAATTGGGCTTCATCAAGACGGGAAAAGTTGCGTAGGGATAAGACAATTTCTCGGATACGTTGGGTACCTTGTTTCATAGAATTCAACATCTTGAGAAAATCTTCTTTGAGGAATTCTAATTCAACGGTTTCGATTTCCTCTTGGATGTCTTCCGGGGGATTAGGATAATGCTGTTGGTAAAGTTCGAGTATTTTGAGTAAATCTTGAGCGTATTCAGTTGCCGGAGTTACATTTCCGTGGATAAAATTAACGGGATTATTGATTTCGTGAGCAACACCAGCTACCATTTGACCCAAGGAAGACATTTTTTCACTTTGAATCAGTTGAGTTTGGGTATTTTTAAGTTTGTGTAGAGTCAAGCGTAATTCGATTTCAGCTAATTTTCGTTCGGTGATATCTGTAGCAACACCAAGATATTGTGTAACTTCGCCATCTTGGTTACGAGTGAAGACATTATTTCTATCGTAAAGCCAGCGATATTTACCGTCTGCTTGTTTAACTCGATATTCAGCTTCGTAAATTTCCCCATCTTCAGCAGTCGCCAATTTTTGGAAATTAGATACAACTTTTGGAAAATCTTCTGGATGAATAACTGTTGGCAACAGGTTATTTCCCATCTCTCGGATTTGTTGACGAGAGTAGCCGAGAATTGCAGCGATTTCATGATTGGCGTAAATATTTTGCTGAAGCACTAAATCGTAAATATAAATTGTGCTGGGGGAAGAGTCGGTAATTCGCTGAATAAAATATTGTTTAGCTTGAATTTCTGCTTCAACTTTTTTTCGTTCGGTTATGTCGCGGACGTTGGCTAAGATGATATCTTTATAATTAAGGGTAACTCTACGTAAAAAGACTTCTACGTCGAAGGTGGAGTTATTATGGGGGCGTTTTGCTTTCCACTCGAATAATTGAGGATTCCCCTTCATTACCTCCTCAAAAATTTGGGGGAATTGTTCATGAGGGTTATCTGAGCTAGAAAAATCTTCAACAATCGACATTTGAGTAACTTCGTCACGATTTACTCCATACATTAGGAGCATTTGCTCGTTGACATCTATAATATTTCCATCAAGATCGTGAATAAATATCGCATCGTAAACGCTATCTAATAAAGTTCGGAGATTTTCCTCAGATGAGCGGATAACTTGTTCGGCTTTTTTTTGTTCGGTAATATTAAAAGTGGTTCCTACCAAACGATAAATTCTACCATCAGCATCTTTGAGAGGATTTAAAGTTGTTAACCACCTTTCTTTATTTTCATTTTCATCAAAGCTCAAACACTCTTCATAAGTAATTGGTGCATTCGCTTCGACACAACTTAGATATCTTTTACGTACTTCTTTACCTGCAACATTTCCAAAAATTTCTTCAAGAGCTTTACCTTGAACATCTTCGCTCTTCATACCTGTAGCTAGCTCGCAAGCAGAATTCCATCCTTGATAAAGAAAATCATTATCTCCTAAAACATCAACAATAAAGATAATGTGTTCCGAGCCATCATAAACGCTGCGTAAAAATTGTTCTTTTTCTGTTGATTGAGCTTCCGCTAACTTTCTTTCGGTAATATCAATTATGCAACCGTCAGAGAAAATAGTACCCGAGGGTTGTTTTTCTAATCGAGAAAATCCTTGCAACCACTTTACCTGCTTAGAAGGAGTAATTATTCGCCATTCATATTCCCAATTGTTTAAAGTTTGGATGCAATCAGCCATCGATTGATTTAAACCAACAACATCTTCTGGATGTGTCATCTGAGGGATAATATCTGGATTTCTTAGAATTTGTTCGGTTTCTACACCAAAAAGGTCGTGACAACCGTCAGAAACATAAGAAAAACGGACATCACCATTATCAAAAAGCTGGTATTGGTAAAGCATACCCGGAACATTAGCAGCAAGACGCTTTAATAGTGTTTCGGTTTCAGCTTTCTCGTAAAATCTTTCCTCAACTCGATGCTCCAATTCATGATTTAATTTCTTTAGCTGACCCAACGTTTCATGTTGGGCGATCGCACTAGCCAAATTCATTGCAAAAGCTTGTAGAATAGACTTTTCGGCATCAGACCATTGGCGTAAAGATGTATAATCTTCAAAACCGATAAAACCCCACCATTTACCTTTTACTTGAATAGGGATAACAAATATTGAACGACTACCCCCGAATCGAGATTCATCTTCAACGCTAATTATTGATTTACCAATACGAAGATTTTCGTACCATAAAGGTGGAAAATTATTATAAGAAAGATTTTGCAGCAAAGGATAATCAATTTCCGAATTTATCCCCGAATTCACCCATTCCCAACTTTGACTTAAAAATAATTCGGATCTTAACTTCTGTGAAGAATTTTCAAAGATATATATTCTATCAGTAGCAGCAGCCTTACCTATTTCAGCTAAAGCAGTATTAATAGACTTATCGTAATCTTGAGCAGTCAACAAGCAACTAGTAGCATTCTTCATGCCATCAACCAAACCTTCGAGTTGCTTTAAATTATTTTCAGCTAAAACACGCTGACTAATATCTGCATATTTAAAATCAACCTCCTGCTGACACAGTGTCTCCTCCAAAAGTGCAACCTTCTCCCGAAGCTTTATTAACTCCTCTTGCAAAGAATCATAAATACTTTTATCAATAGTAATGAGATTGTTTCCCATAGTCTCATCAGCCGTCACAGCAGCTTACTTTATATAAAATTTTAATTTCCTACCTATAGTTCCCAAAAAGCACCTGCTTTACAACATCTGCTTCATCTAATTTCTAGGGAGTAGGGAATGGGGAGTAGGGAACAGTGAAAATAAATTTGTCGAAATAGCTCCTAAAACATAATTTAACGTCTCCTAGTCTCAAATTACTTCTATATATTTCTCCTCTTCCTTCTTAGCTCCGCTTACTCCGCTTTTCTGCGGTTCATAAATTTTAGAAGTAAAGGAAAAATAGATATGTAAAAACGCGATTTTGCATTGAAACAGATGTGGCAATGCCATGTCTCAACAAAATATAGGTAAATATAATTAATAACTCAATACAAGTAGTTTATTTTACAATTCAAACATATTATTTACATTCTATACTTGCGTATTACGGATAAATTAGACAAAAGTAATAATATGCATTTCTATATCCCTGTTTTGGTAAACAATGAAAACTAAATTGATAGCAAAAACAGCAGCGATCGCCCTAACAACATTTGCGGTTGCAACAATTATGATTCCAGAACATAAACATATAGTAGTGGCTCAAAAACCACCACAAAATGTAGCGCTTTTCAAAGAATCACCCAAAGTATTAGTTGATGACGTATGGCAAATTATCTATCGTCAGTATATTGACGATACTTATAACGGACAAGATTGGCAGAAAGTTCGTAAAGAGTATTTGAATCGTCGTTTTATTTCTAAGCAAGAAGCATATGCAGCGATTCGCGAAATGCTAAGCAAACTCGAAGATCCGTTTACTCGGTTTATGAATCCCAAAGAATTCAAAGCACAGCAAGAAAATTCAAACACTGCTGCGGTTGGAGTTAATATCAAGATTAACGAAAAAACGAAAGAATTAGTAGTTATTACTCCTAGAGAAGACACTCCTGCTTATAAAGCCGGAATTTTATCTGGAGATATACTAATCAAAATCGACGGTAAAACCACTCAAGGGATGAATCATTTCAATGTTATGAATCAGCTGCGAGGTGAAGCTGGTACACCCGTAAATTTAACCGTCAGACGGGAGCAAAAGCAGTTAGAGTTTAAGATTGTCAGAGAAAAGATAGAATTGCGTCCGGTAAGCTATGAAGTAACAAAAACTGAAAAGGGTAATATTGGCTACATTAGATTGAAACAATTTAACGCTAATGCTAGCAGAGAAATGCGTAACGCGATCCGAGATTTAGAAAAAAAACAGGTAGCTGGTTATGTCTTAGATTTGCGCTCTAATTCAGGAGGCTTATTAAACTCTAGTATAGAAATTGCTCGTATGTGGCTCTCGGAAGGTACAATTGTGTCAACTGTTAACCGCAAAGGTGTAATAAAGCGAGAAGAAGCTTCGGGAGGAGCTTTGATAAATAAACCATTAGCTTTTAACTCAACAAATAAACCATTGTTTCGGAAGCCTCTTTCCAAACCTGCTTTGACAAATAAACCTCTAATAGTAATTATTAATGATGCTACATCAAGTGGAGCAGAAATTCTTACCGCAGCATTGCAGGAAAACAATAGAGCGACTTTAGTAGGTACAAAAACTAAGGGTTACAATACAATCCAATCGGTGCGCTCTCTTTATGATGGTTCCGGTTTGGCTGTAACTATAGCAAAGTGGAGTACTCCCAAAGGACGAGATATTAACAACGTAGGAATTTCTCCCGATGTGGTTGTAAATTTAACTCCTTCTCAACAATTAACCATGATTCAAAATCGTTCTTTTGGCACAATGGCAGATCCTCAGTTTTCTAAAGCTGTAGAAAAACTTACCCAACTAATACAGAAACAATAACTAAGTAAGTTGGCACAAATAAATTCAGAAAATAAGCCAAAACTGTAGAATATATTACGACTTCAGTAAAGCCGCACCGAAAACTTAACTCATAATTCCTAACTCCTAACTCCTAACTCCTAACTCCTAACTCCTAACTCCCAACTCCTAACTCTTCTCAATTCAACAACTCTCCCAACCGATGCTTAACTAAAATCCCCTTCAAAGACTCATTTTCCGCCTTTAAGCTCAAATTTTCAGCTTCCAACTCCTTAATCCTCTCCTTTAAAGCTTCCTTAGAAGTTCCATTTCGATGAATAACCACCTCCTGATAAATTTGTAAATTAGTATCTTCGCTCATCCATCGCTGATAAGTCTTAGTATGCTCCTGTACCGTATGCCCCATATAATCAGCCATAGTCTTAATTGGCACCTGCAATCGGTGTCCCCGAATTGCAAAAGCATGACGCAAATCGTAAGGTTTAAAACCGATACCAATATTCCTAAATCTAATCTGAATTAAAGCAGTTTTATTACTCAAACTTCCCCCAGCTAGAGGCAATTTAACATTCTTTAAATCAAATAATTCTATCCAGTGAGGATACAAAGGAGGAATACCGCAACTTCTTTCACCAGTCTTTGTTCCTTCAGTCAAACTAGGATTTAAATAAACCAGATGAAACTTATTATTTACATCCGTAAAAGCTTCTAAATCTATAGCAAATAATTCATGAGGTCTTAAACCATAAGTAGCAAGCATACCATACAACCACTGCCACTGTTCCGGTTGTGTTACCTCCTTACTAGCATGAATTGATAACGCTTCTCCAATAGTAGAAAAACCCTTCACAACCTCTTCATCGGTAGGGATTTTACGTAAACTAGGTTGCGGTAAAGGAGTTGCATAAGAATCAACAATCTTACTACCATCAAAATCGCAAAACTGACAAAACTTTCTTAATTGCCAAGCCAAATAAAATCTAGAATTACTTAATGGTTTAGTATTTTTTAAAGCAGCTTCCAAAGCATCTTTAGTTAAAGGCTTATCTTGAGGTAATTTTTTTAAATGGCGTAAATAATGACTTTCCCAAGTCTTGATACCCTGCCTATTTTTCTCGTGAGTCTTCCAAAACTCCTCTCTGTAATCTTCAATTAATTCCCTAATAGTTTTAACCGTCGTTTCATCTTGATTAGGTATTAACTTCTGAGCCTTTTTACCTAATAACTCAGGAGTCCATTTAAACTGTTTTGTCATCAACAACAAATCCAACTCCCGAGCCTTCGCAACAGCAGCTTTTAAACCCACATCATTAGCCGCAAAACCTAACGAAATGGTATACTGTTTATTAGAACTATTATTCTTACCAATATCTCCAGATTTACAGGGAAAAGTACCTTGCAAAGCGATAGTTTTCGCATTCGTTAATTTAAGCTTAACTTTTACCCTATCTAAACTGAAGCTTAAATTCGCTTGTGCAATGCCATACTTTATTCGTAAATACTCGCGCTCAAGCTTAACAAATTCATCTCTAGCAGACACTTTAGACTTCCACTGCTTCCATTTAGAAGGTTCCCATTTATCTATAGGTATACCTTCCCATTCAGCCTTGCGTAGATTATAAGTACTAGCTTGCTTATTAAACATAAATCCTAATTGACTATCTTTTGAATAATTAACAGTTGAAAATTTTGTTTTGGCAGTTAAGAATTTTAAAATTATTAAGAGATAATTAAAAGCCAACAACTAACAATTATTTTCTCTACTCCCTGCCACCTATTCGCCCACTTTAATAAATTGCAGCTTACTAACATTAAAAAAATCTGCCCTAGCAGCTATAAAATGTTACGGGATACATACAAATAATACTGAAACAATAAGAAATACTTAGGAGTTCAAGACTATGAACAAATTTTTCCGTCACAAAAAAAGATATACTTTCTCTTTGATATTATCAGCAATGGCGATCGCCGCAAGCAGTTGCGCTCCAATTGTTGATAGTACAGGGGAAACACCATCCGATGCCCCAGTTGGTAGCAGCCCATTTCCCAACCCTAGCAGGGAAACCCAAACTCCCCGAGCAAATAAGACAAAACCATCCCCAACTACCAAAACAGCCCCATTTGGAACAGAAACCCCCAATCAAAATAAAACCGGGAACCTTAAAGGTTCTGATATTACGCTATTTACAAGCGATTTAGAATGCCTAAATTTAGTACCTCAAAAAGTATCCGTATCTGCTAACGAGCCAGTTAAAGATGCAGTAGGTAAAATTATTGCAGAAAGAAATACAGCCGATATAAACATCTCCAACTATCGAGTTAACCTTAACAATGGAACTGCAACAGTAGATTTCCGCATACCTCCCGATTCACCAAGACAATTAGTCTCCCTTTCAAGCTGCGAACAATTTGCCTTATTCAGAAGTATTGAAAAAACCTTAACCAGCAACCCTAAATGGAACATTAAAAACGTTCGTTTTACCCAATCTGGGGAAGAACTTTATTTGTAAATAGTGGTTAATTGATAGTTGCTAGTAATTTATAGCAGTCCTAAATTATTTATGATAATTAAGAAACCTGGTTTTATTAAAATCGGGTTTCTTATTTTTTATTCCAATAATCTTGTAGAATGTGTGACGCTTTTATTTTAAGCACCAACATAATCGGTAAGCCTCTACGTCGTTTTATTAATTCCTACCGATCGTTCATTGTATTAACTCTTAGCAACTAACAACTAACCACTAACAACTAACCACTAACTCTTTTTATCAAACCACTTTTCCAACAATTCAGTTATAATATCACTCATTTGACGATCATCGGCAGCAGCAGCTAACTTCAAACTTCTATGCAGTTTCTTTGGTAAATAAACGGTTGTCCGAACGTAATCTGGATCGGTACTTTTACTTTTAAAAGTAACTTTTTCTTCAGTTGATTCCTGCGGCCGATCCCTTTTTTGTCGGGAACGAGCAGCATCAATTAATTCGTCAAAACGATTAGCTTTCTTTTTACTCAAGATAAAATCTCCTTCCCAACTTCAGCATAACATCGCCATGCAACTTGTGCGTAAGCATCATTTACAGCATTAACTGGTACCCCTTCTAAAGCTGCTCTTTGAAATACCGCAAGTCGTTTAACTCCTGTTTTAAAAATAGGTATTTTAGCATTTTTCAAAGCTAATTTAGCCTCTGCTCCCGATCTATTTGGTTTAGGAGGAATAATAGTTAACAAAACCCGATAATTAGCTTTTAGTTTATTAAGTAATCCAACCATTTGCATAGTAGCAGCTAATGCAAACGCATCTGGAGTTGTCGGTATAATTACTAAATCGCACCCGCGAGCAATGCTTTTTAACTCCTCGAAACTAGGTTTAGTAGGAGTGTCAATCACTATATGCTCGTATAAAGGACAATAAGCTACTCCATCCTCCTCCGAAGCCACCTTAAACGGTAAACTACCACGATTTGACCAATCTAAGGCGCTACGATTCAAATCACCGTCTACCAACAGCGTATCAGCCTTAGCTTGCAGGTATGTAGCAAGGTGTAATGCAGTTATAGATTTACCAACGCCCCCTTTAAAAGCCGCTACAGTAATAATCATTTTTTCAATTCAAAAGTTATACCGTAAAAATTTTACAGTATATAAATCTATACGTCTAAGCATTTAGATGTTTAACATCTGAGTGTTTCAACATTTAGATGTTAAAGGCAATTAATAAAAATATGCAGTTGATAAGTCTCTAAAATTTTAATCAGCTAAATATTAGCATACGTAGCATATTTAAAAAAATTTACCCTTCCAAAGTCAAGAAAAGAAATTTAAATAAAGGGTAAGTAACCAAGAAAAATAAGATCAAGATTTATTCTTAAATCCTTCAAAGTGAAAGAATCTAAAAAAGCAAAAACTTTTATATATCACTACTCAGTTATATAGCTGTTGCTGTTGCCCATTGCCCGTTCCCTGCCTAGGAAATATCAAATTAATTTTGTATGAGGTAGTTATGTAGCGAGAGTAGATAGACATGTTCTACAATCTGACCGAACGCGGTAAGTTTACTTATTGCATAATAAAAAATAATATGATAGTAAAATTTTCTCTACCATCTACTCGATAGCAGAAGTATCCTATATAGATAGGAATATATAAAATTGAAGGGTAAACAATATGGATGTAAAAGTAATTCTAGTAGCACTAACAGTTGTGTTCAGCGTATCATGCTTGATTTTCGGCACCAAGAATGGGTTTTATGATTCAGAAAACTACCACGGTAATGGTTCCGCTCATTAAGCCGACTTGGTTTGATAAGCTTCTTTGAACAGTAGGTGGAGAGGAATTTTGTGGAGATGTGTGTCATTCTTCTTCCTCTCCTCTTTCTTTTTGTAAATAAATCGTCTAAAGATAGTGCATTTTATATGGAATAGGATGCTAGCTATGTGGCGTTGCAGGCAAATCCAAAATCCAAAATCTGTCTTAGATTTGATGGGAAGAAAAATTCCCTATCAAACGCAAAATCCAAAATTAATTATACGGGGGGATATATGAGCGAAGGCTATTCAATAGTCTCTCTTAATGGAGGGGAAAGCCAAAGCGAATTAGAATGCTTACCTTACGGAGTTCATCAAGATGGTGAAGGTATGTGTTTGTTGGTGCGAATGGGTCCCTATCGTATCATGTTGGACTGTGGTTTAGAAGATATTTCACCCTTAACAAAAAAGCTGAAAAAGTCAGCACGTCCCGATAGTACCCCCTTACCAGCAGATATTGTACTAGTAACTCATGCTCATCCAGATCATGCCAAGGGATTGTTAGCATTACACGAAAAATTTCCTCTTTTACCAATTTATGGCAGTGAAGTTACCTGCAAGCTACTACCGCTAAATTGGTTAGACAAAAATAGTCAACAAACCCATTCACTTTTTCAAGCGTTAGAGCTGCGTAAAACTATAGAGCTTAAAGAAAATCTTACCGTAGAGCTTTTTCCATGCGGACATTTACCCGGTGCAGTCGCAATTCTACTCACCTACACAACTTCCGAAAAAGCTTATAAATTGCTTTACACCGGAGACTTTTTCCTATCTAACTCCCGATTAGTAGAAGGTTTCCGTTTAGAAGAATTGCGCGGAATCGAACTCGATGTGTTGA
Organism: uncultured Rivularia sp.; assembly: GCA_964395005.1. Lineage (GTDB taxonomy): Bacteria > Cyanobacteriota > Cyanobacteriia > Cyanobacteriales > Nostocaceae > Rivularia. Next base: position 4,464 of record CAYMZW010000084.1, on the reverse strand, counting down.
TAATAGAAGGTAGCTACGGTACCGCTCGTCATCCCCATCGCCGCAATCAAGAAAATCAATTAGCAGAAAGAATAAATAGTGCGATCGCGAATGGTTCTTCAGTATTAATGCCGACTCCAGCATTAGGATTAGGTCAAGAATTACTCATGCTTCTTCGCAGCCATCATCACTTTACCGGCAGAGATATAGATATTTGGGTTGATGGAAATGTAGCCGCCGGATGCGATGCTTATCTAGAACTGATGCCCCATCTTCCCCCGTCGGTACAAAACTTTGCCCGACATCAACCGTTATTTTGGGATGAACGAGTACGCCCCCGCGTGCGTCGTTTAGAAGACTCTCAAAGAAGTAATGTAGGAAATTCTCCCTGTATTATTCTTACAGACTTGACAACCGATTTAAAAGAATATTGTCAACCAAAAACAGATTCTTGGCTAATATTACAGCCAGAAAAAACTGAAATTGAAGCAACACAATATTCCGAACTTGGTACTGTAGAAAGCTATCTGCTCGCACAACATAGCGATGGGCCAGGTACCACTCAATTAATTCACAATTTACGACCACAACACGTTGTTTTTGTCCACGGCTGTGCAGCTTATCTAGCAGATTTAACAGGATTAGAAGAACTGCAAAACCGCTATCACGTACATTCTCCCGAAATTCAAACCTTAGTTCAGCTTCCTATCGGCGACACATTTTTACAGCCAGCAGCACCAGATACGAATTATGAAGGCGAACTTACTCAACTAGATACGGCAATCTTAATTACACTTTCAGATAATTTAAAAAATGACCCCCGATGGCAACAATTTGCCGACACCGGATTAGTCGAAGCACGCTGGCAAGGAGAAGAACTCGTATTGAGGGGTTTAACTCAAAAAGAACTGCTCAATCAAAATAGCGATCGCAATATTTGGCCGACATTAGACTGTTGCGGAACCTGTAAACATCAAAGGGGACAACGGTGTTGGAATACCGCGTCCCCTTTATATAACTTTAAAGTAACATTAGAAGGTTACTGTCCAGCCTTTGAAAGTGATGAACTTCTATAAGTTTTTGGCTGTCTTACTCAGGATTAGAATCGGTAGAAGGGTTATGAATACGTTCCTCATCCGGACAATCTTCCGTCATCAAAGGATCGACATTACCTCTTGGAACCGAAGCTAGCTTTTGAGTTACAGCACCAATGCTTTCAAGTCGAACCATTTCCTCCCAAGAACAAATTTCATCTTCTTCTTCTGTTTCATAGCGCAGGGTGACTAAATCTCCCTCAATATCTATAATGCGGGCGCGTTCAATCCAGCGTTGCTGATCCCGCAAGAAAATACATATTTCCCGCGCATCACAGCATAGTTGATAAATCTTACGGTGTAGCATTCGCGTGCTTCTACCTTTTTCTCAACGTACTCTTTGTCTGTTAAAACTTGGGATTAACCCACGTATTCGATAACACCCATGACCCAAGTGCGGTAATCGAACCCAAACCGGCATATTTTACTGACATTCTCATCAGTTTTATGTAAATGTTGGATTCAAGAAAATTATATGCTTATTTACCGCACTAAAAAAAATATAATTATGAATTGATTATTCAAGGAATATTTGCATCATAGAAGTGAAATCGCGTGGGATTCTCGCCGACCAGATAATATATTGCTGGTAAGTCATTTCTATTATTATGAATTAAATGATACTCCAAAGCAAGTGAACATTGAGGTTGGTAATTTTGCCTACTTGTAATCATTAGCTTTGCTAGGAGTGAGATAGCGCGGACTGCGATTAATCCACCTTTACTTTATATTATCGATCTTAACTCAAAAATAGGGCAAGCTTCACCCAGCATTGAAAAATAACATCATTTTTTTATTTGGCAATACAATATCTCAAAAACTAGTATCACTTACGGTAGTCAACATTCGATTATTTTCTTTGAGCAAGAAACTCCATCGAAAGATTTGAAGATGCTTCTCGTTTAACAACTCCTGCACGAACGGCATCAGACAGCCGCGTCAATGCAGCCACATCCTCAGCCCGATATATTCTGGTAGCCAGCATCTGATGCAGCAGACCTTCGGACTCAACGCTTAAATATCCAGTTTGAAAAGCAGATTCTACAAGTGCCCGAATCATCATTAATTAAACTAAAGACGGCATTTCATTATTCTTAATAGTGAAACAACTCCAGTTATATTTAAGTGACTTAGTTCACATAAATTTAGTGATTTAAATCACAGCTAGCAACTAACATCCTATTAGATTCAAAATTCTCAAACCTAGCTATTGCCGTATGAATATTATGACAACTATTTTTAGTTTGTCAAAAATATACTTATGCAAAAGTATTTATTAAAACTCAGTAATTACGACATAAATAATTATTTAGTAAAGACTTACTATTAAAGAAAAAATTGGCGAAAATCCTCATCTTGGCTGCTTAGCTGCACAAAAGCCAAGTTAAAAGAATCAAACTTAGCAGCTAAAGCTTCACAAGCAGGGCGTTCGGTAGCATAATGTCCGGCATCAACTAAAATAATTCCAGCATCGCGGCTTTCTTGAAACTGATGAAATTTGCAGTCAGAAGTCAAATATACCGTCGCACCAGTTTTACTAACTGACTGAATAAAACTAGCCCCCGAGCCTCCTAAAACAGCCACCTTTTCTACAGACACATCTAAATCAGCAGTTGGGGAAAAAATTAAATTGCGTGGTTTTAAAGAAGATTGAATTTTCTCAAGTAACACCCGTAAACTTAAACTTGGTTGAAGAACACCAACACGCCCATATCCCAAACCCGGTTGAGTATTTACAATCGGAGAAACATCTTGCAGTTCTAAAATTTGCGCTAAAACATCCGCAGTACCATCATTAACTTGGTCGAAATTGGTATGAGCAGTATATATACCTATATTATGAATAAAAGCCAAACGAACCATTTCTCCAATTGCATCACCAGTACGCAGCGACTTAGGAGGATTAAAAATTAAAGGATGATGAGCAAAAATTAAATTAACAGGTGTACCTGAATTTTTCAACTCGATCGCCTCATGCATCACAGCCAAAGTAGGAGTGAGACAAACCAAAACCCCCGCATCATCATTTAACACCCCTGGCTCCACCTGCCAACCGCAATTATCCCATTTTTCTTGCCATACAGGATTCGCCCATTCTTCAAACCAGGTAATTAAATCAGTAATTTTCATTAACCGTCATTATATGAAAGCATCGGTTACTTATTTTATAGGGAGTAGAGGGTGATGGGGAGAACAAATAATTATCACTAATCCCCCATGCCCAATTACCCATTACCTCTTCCCAATATTCAACTTCAACGAAGCCTCTTCACGAATTTGGGAGAAAGATTTATTCCATACTCCAACAGCATTCCATTCCCACGCTGGAACTGGGATACATTCACGAGCAGCAAGATAAGTTAGCAGAGTACTTTCATCTTTCGGCTCTCGGGAAAAGCAAAAAGGATTACGATAGCGTTTCTTAGATATTTGAGGGTATTTAAGATCGTCTTTCTTGATGCATTGTAAAATTTCTTCACCTTTACAAAGTAAATCATCCAAAAAATGAATGCAGAAAGGTTGTGAATTTGCTCTTTGCTCGGGTTTCTTCTTTACCCATCTTGCCCAATCAAATCCGTACATGAAATCATGGATATATCGAAAGCGAATTTCTGATTCTCTACCGAACATATCCATTAACAAAACAATTTCCTTACCGAAATCTTCTAAAACATCTACAGGAGCATCAGATGATAAAGCTTGTTCGAGCATACTGCTGACAATACAATCAAAATCCCAAAATATATTTTCTGGAAAATTATGCAGCAAAGATTCCAGTATTTTTTGTAAAGTATCTCGAAAAACACTCATCAAGTAAACATCGGGTACTTGTCTAACAACCTTTACTTCCAGTTGGGTAAAACTAGTAATTAGAGATTGATTTGGATTCAGCGATAAAGGTTTTGCAACTTGTTGGACAAGAATTTGATCTAAAACTTGAAAAGAGTTACTTGGTGTAAAATTTAGCTTCATAAAAAATAATAGCTCGCTTCCTGCTGCCAACATTAAAAAGCAATTTATATTTTAACTTTAAACTTTAAGTAATAAATGAATCGTAAACTTAAAGCAATAAATAAACAATTATAATTTTAGCTCTACCCGTACTTTTTATGACAAATAAATCATAAAAAGGCAACAGGGAAGGGGGAATGGGTAACAGTGTAAAGAAGTTTTTCAAATAGAGATTCTATTTTCTAGAAAATTAAACACTAAGTATTGAAAAATATAATTGAATTAGAGTTGTAATTTAATTAAACAATTTAACAATAACAATATTCCTATCCCCTATGCCCCATGCCCCATGCCCCATTCCCCTATCCAGAAATATGCACAACCAACTCTCTAGAGTGATTGCGTTGTCGATGTTCCCAAATGTAAATTCCTTGCCAAG
>CAYMZW010000083.1:17112-19041 GCA_964395005.1 uncultured Rivularia sp. | reverse complement strand
TACAATATCGCGTCTCTACAATATCGCGTCTCTACAATATCGCGTCTCTACAATATCGCGTCTCTACAATAATGTTGACTGCTATCTAACTATCTTCTAACTTTTTATCTTCCTGCGGTTTCTTTTCTTCCTGCGGTTTCTCTTCTTCGTCGTTTTTATCTTCCTCTTTTTCTTCTCTTTCTTTCATTATTTGCTTAACTTGATCTTTAATTTGTTGATGCTTAGCTACTCCTTCGTAAGCGTAGCGATTGTAACCGTTGGTGGTAATTAATTCTTCTAAATAAGCTACTCTTTCTGCACCTCCGGGGTGAGTAGATAACCATGCAGGACGAGTGTTTTTCTGCTGTTTTTTCATGGTTAAGGTTAAGTTACGCAAGCCATCAGCGGCGTAACCAGAGGCTGTTAATAATCTTGTTCCCAATCGATCTGCTTGGCGTTCCATGTCGCGGCTGTAGTCGAAGGTGAGTATTCTGCCGACGGTTCCTCCTGCATAGGGAATATACTGTGTGACGTTGGCTATTAAGTTGCCATTTGTTACCAGTTGAAATCCGTGGGACAACACTACGTGAGCTAATTCATGTCCGATTAATCCGGCTATTTCTGCTTCTGAATTTGTTCTGGCGATCGCACCTGTATGAATGAAAACTTTTCCGCCGGGTAAAGCGAAGGCGTTGAGGCTATCATCGGGTATAACAAAGAATTCGTATTCAAATTCAGTTCTACCGGCAATTTTCGCCATTTTTTGCCCGATTTCATTAATATAGGCGTTTACTTCTTTGTCTTCGATTAATTCCATCCGCTTTTTAGCTTGTTTGGCTACGGAACGACCTACGCCTTTTTCACCTTTTAACAGCAGCATGGTAGAGTCGAGAGCGGAAAAGGGGCCGAGAAGACTTCCTGTAGCTGCATAACCGACAACGCCTGTAATTACATTGGCGATCGCGTTTCCTCTTGTTTCTCTACGGATATAAGAGGTGTATTTTTTCAGTTTTTTGTCTGCAAGTTGAGTAAATTCGGTGGCTCGGGGATTTTCGGGGTTGAGCATGGCAAATTGACGCGCTGCCAGAGATGCCTGCATCCATTTTTTCTCTTCTGAAAGCGCATCAACTCTTGCTTTAACCAACTCAGGTTGATTGGGATAAAGCGATGTTGCTCTTTCTAATATTTGTAAACCTTTTTCTGCTTGTCCGTATTTTTTCAGAGCTTGTGCGTATTTTATATTGCTTGGAATAAACTCGGGATAATTTTCTACTAAAAGTTTTAACGCTACTAAAGTTTTAGTTTTTAAATCGCTGGCGATTCCCGCTTGTGCTTCTCTCCAATAAACTTTACCGCCGGGAGATAATTCTGCGGGATTATTTATCGCTGTCTGCGGTGGCTGAATACTTTTCGTATTTGTAAAAGAATCTTTGGCTTCACGATATATTTTTTGTGCTTCGGCTATTTTTCCCGCTTGATAAAGCTTGTCTGCTTCAATCAGTTTTTTCTGACGGGCAATTTCTTCGGGAGTTGGCTTTTCTTCTGATTCCGCTTTTTCTGATTCTGGTTTTTTGTTATCGGTGGTTTCTTCTGTGGATATTTCAGGTTTTTTCTTATCGGTATCTGTAGTAGTTTGTTCTTTAGAAGTTTCGATAATTACGGGTATGTCTGTTGCCAGAGTAATAGTCGGAGATTGAGTCAGGATAATAAATACAGAAGTGCCTAACGAGAGTAATACCCAGTTGCAGGCAAGTATCAATGACTTCCATTGACGTTTCATAGCAAATTTTTTATGGAACGGAATTTGTGTATATTCCTTAGTCTAAGAACGATCGCAATTTCACGCAAAGTTACCCCGGAAACTTCACATTGTCTTATTGGAGCTTTAATTGAAAAGGGAGTGGGGAGTAGGGAGTGGGGAGTAGGGAGTGGGAAGTAGGGAGTGGGGAG
>CAYMZW010000083.1:0-17012 GCA_964395005.1 uncultured Rivularia sp. | reverse complement strand
AGTGGGGAGTAGGGAGTGGGGAGTAGGGAGTGGGAAGTAGGGAGTGGGGAGTAGGAAAATAATTTTTATTTCTTGATCAAATTACTTCAATTAATGATAATCTTTATATGGTGGGAAAGGTGCGCTCATTTATATATATGCCTTGACATCATTAATTTGAATGAAATCAACAAAATTGAATCATCCAAACCTCTGATTTAAAAATAAAGCTTCTTCTCTACATATTAGATATCAAATCGTTTCAAGGATAAGCCTGGATCTTGTGTAGGTAATGGAGTCGGATTTGCGGAAGCTTGAGGAATTGACAGATTTTCTCCTGATGGAGAAGTAGAAATTTGAGGGGGAGTTATTTTGATTTCTGTTTCCGGTGAAGGAGAAGCATAAATTTCGGGAACATTCGGAAATTCGTTTGCGGGAGTTGATTGAATGTTAGCTTCTGGGGTTGCTTTTTCTTGGAGAGTAGATTGAGTTTCGGCTTCAGTTGTTGGAGTTGGTTGTGGTGTTGCAGTTGGTTTTTGGGCTTCAGCTTCTAGCGTTGGAATTGGTTGTGGTATTGCAGTTGATTTTTGGGCTTCTTGCGTTGGAGTTGGTTTCGGTGACAAAGCTGGTTGAGCTTCACTTTCTGGTGTTGGTGTTGGAGTTGGTGTTGGTGAAGTTGGTACGGTGTAAAAGAAGTTTTTGTCTTCTAATAAAGGTTTAGCAGTAGGAATTACCACGCTGGAATCCGAAGTTTGTACGGGTGATGGAGTTGGTGTTGGTGGTGGTGTTGGTGACTCACTTTTGATTGGAGGTGTTTGAGGTGAAGGAGTAGTTTGTAGGGGTTGTTCTAAAGGTTTATTTTTATCTTTATCTTTATCTGTTGGTTGTGATGTGGCAGGATTTTCTGTTTTTTTATCATTTACATCTGAATCATCGGGTTTTGATTCGGGTTCTAAATTAGAATCGTTAGAATCTTTAGAATCATTTCGATCGATTTCATTCTCAACCGGATTCGATTCATTAGGTAAAGATGTTTCAGGCTCTATTGCAGGTTCTTTTTGATCTTTTGGTAATAATGGCGAATCTGGTGATGGTTCTTTTTGTGGTTCAGGAATTACAGGAATTATAGGTTTTACTGAATCATCGGGTTTTTTATCTTCGGATTGAGGTGTAGCTTTAGGAGATAAAGGTTCTGGCTTTTTTAATGGTTGCTCAATTACCAAGGTAGAAGGTTCTTCTTTAACTTCTTGCTTAATTTCAGGCTTTTTCGGAACTGGTTGAGTTTTTTTCGGAACTGGTTGAGTTTTTTTCGGAGCGGGTTGAGGATTTTCCAACACGGGTTGAACTTTCTTGCTCTTATCTTGCGATCGAGATTTTTCTTTGGTATTCGATGTTTTATTAGTATCTCTTAAAAACCATCCAATAGGAAAAGGTCTAAAAATGGGATAATTTGGATTTCCATCTTTTTTAGTTGAAGGTGAAAATGTCGGAGGAGGATTTAGTTTTATATTTTCAGGTTTTACAGACGGATTTATTTTTTGAACGGTAGGTGGAATTTCTGTAGTTTTAACAGGTTCATTTCCAATAGAACTAGATTGAAGCATATTCCAACCAAAAACTCCCAAACCAATTCCAACCCCCATTAAACCAACTAATCCTAAAGTTTGAAGTGCTACAGGGCGCGGTTGACGAACGGTTGACGGTAGAGTAACTGGTGGTGCTTCGTAAGCCGAAGAAGTGTTTGGTGCTATAAGTATCGGCGATTTGAGCGCCCTCAAGGCTTCTGCTGCTGTTTGATAGCGCTGACTAAAGTGATGACGCACCATACCCGTCAAAATTTCGGCGAATCTATCGCTTATTTTTGCCGAATCGCGCCAAATTAATTCACCGTTATTGGGATTAAATGGTAACTCGCGAGGAGACATCCCAGTTAAGGCTTGAATCCCCAGCATTCCCACCGCATAAACATCGCTACACAATCTCGGTTTACCATTCGCTTGTTCGTCTGGCATATAACCGGGAGTACCGATAATTAAAGTCGAATTGACATCACCTTGCTGATTTTTCGCCAAACCCTTGATTTCTTTTACCGCACCAAAATCAATCAGCACTATTTTACCGTCTTCACGACGGCGCATAATATTCCGCAACTTAATATCGCGGTGAATCACATTATTTTCGTGAACAAAACTTAATACTTCTAGTATTTCTTGTAAAAGGTTAATTACCTTGTCTTCACTTAATTTATGACGCTTTTTGATTTCCTTAGTTAAATCGTGTCCATCGACAAATTCTTGAACCAAATAGAATTCATCATTTTCCTCAAAATGCGCGAACATTTCGGGAATTTGTTTGTGTCCCTTACCCAAACGATAGAGTACTTGTGCTTCTCGCTCGAACAACTTTTTCGCAATCTGCAAAATTGTGTTATTAGAATGCCGAGTTTTGAGTTGTTTGACTACACATTTTGGATTTCCTGGCAAATCCATATCTACCGCAAGATAGGTGACACTAAATCCACCGCGTCCCAGTTCTTTAAGAATTTTGTAGCGATTACGGAGAATCGTGTCTGTGAGCATCAGATTAACCTATCAGCAATTGAGAATGCCCTTTATATTGACAAAGAACATTTAAAAATTCAGTTCCTATAATGACTAATCTATCTTTTCTTACCAAGTAATTATAAACTTGTCTATTAAAGAAGATTGTCGTTAAGGAACTGTTAAATATCTAAACAGTAGTTCTATATTGAATTTTTGAATTCATTCTATCGTGTTTTATCTCAGAAGGGGAAAGGGCTTTTCCCTGCACTGGATAATAACCCTCAAATATCAATCGTATAAGCTGTTACTTGCATCTTAATATATTTTTCATTTTTTAGTTAAATCGTCTTGAGTAGAGATTATGTATAAAAGTTTTTCGTTTGACGTTGAAAAAGTTTCATTAAGGCTACAAATGTGGATTAAATTACGGGTATTTCGAGCAGAACTAGTAACAAATAATAATTTTAAATCCTTTAATAACTAGCAATAATTTTATATAACTTAATTGTCTTAGTTAAGTTGGGGAACAGGGAGTAGGGAGGGGGGAGTAGGGAGTAGGGAGGGGGGAGATGGGGAGAGGGGGAGAGGGGGAGACAAGGGGACAAGGAGACAAGGAGACAAGGGGAAAATATTAACTCCTAACTCCTAACTCCTAACTCCTAACTCCTAACTCCTAACTCCTAACTCCTAATTCCTAACTCCCTACTCCCTACTCCCTACTCCCTCCACTTCTCATTACTGCATCTAATAATTTATCCCCACCAAATTTAATTACGTCGGTACAGGGTAATCCAGTTTCTGCTTCTACTTGTGAGATTGCTTGTTTTGCTGCATCATTATCAAAATTACCTGTATTTAAAGCTATTCCTATTACTGGTACTGATGCAAAAGCACCGGCACCGCTGGCAACTATTTCATATAATTTAATAACTTCTACTAAAGGTGGAATTTTGACTCCTTCAATCACTTCCTTTTGTCCGAGACGATGTACCAAAACCATGTGAGTGGGTTGAGATCCGCGTATTAAAGGTAATGTCGCTGTGGAGCTTGGATGCAGTAAGGAGCCTTGCCCTTCAACGTGTAAAATATCGTAGTTTTTGCCATAACGCAATACTACTTGTTCTACGGCACCCGCAGCAAAATCTACTCGCACGGAATCCAAAGGTACGCCATCACCTTCTAACATTAAACCTGTTTGTCCTGTAGCGAGAAACTTGGTACGCAATCCTCTTAAGCGCGACGCATGATTTAACTCTAAACTTGCGGACATTTTTCCGACTGCCATGTCGGTTCCCACTGTCAAAACCCGCTTACAGGAAAGGTTTCTCGCCGCGAGGGTACATACGCCAATATTAGATGGCTCTTTGCGAATATCCCAAATTAACTGGCCAGGCTTTAATAAAGTTTTTAATTCCGGACTTTTACCCAAGGGAGTATGCAAACCATTGACAATTGACATTCCTCCCACCAAGGCATCTTTAATTTCACGCCAGTAATCGTCCGGTAAATCACCGCCTTTAGGAGCAATACCGATTACTAAAACCTGTGGTTGAAATTGCAGCGCATCTTTTACTGAGGCAACAATCGGCACATCGCGTTTAATTCCTGTCAATTCCGGTAAAGACTGCCCTGGGCAATCGCGATCGATCGCCACGACTATCGGCGCATCACTGTAACGTAATAAAGACAACCCGGTTTTTCCATGAGTTCCGCGAATTCCCTCATGCAATAAAACGGCAATTTTCTGATTAAGCGGCAAACGCACTCCGTTGTACTCCCAACCCTGGTAAATTATTCGGCAAAATTTTACCTTCTTCAATCAATGCCCCGGTAAAGGGATCGTCAATTAAATTCAGGTGACTGTCTAAGTCTAAATAATCGGCTAATGGTGCCAACTGAGCAAGGGCGGTATTTGCGATCGCGCTATCGGAATAGCAGCCAAACATTACCTGTAAACCACAGGCACGAGATGTATTTATCATCCGCATTGCCTCGGTTAAACCCCCGGATTTCATCAGCTTGATATTAACACCATCGGCGCATGACGCAAGATAGGGAATATCAACACTAGTAAAGCAGCTTTCATCAACAAAAATAGGTAATTGAGATGACTTTTTCAATTCCACCAAACTTTGTTCTTTTCCCCGTGGTAAAGGCTGCTCAACATACTTTACACCCAAATCGGCAAGTATAAAGCACATGTGTCGGGCATCTTCTAAATTCCAACCGCCATTTGCATCCACGTATAAATCCAGGGTTGGTGCTTCCTCAAGTACAGCATCGAGCATTTTTTGATCAGCTTCAATACCATCGGGGCTACCTAATTTGACTTTTAACATTTTTACATCCATAAATTGCAGCCAATTCCTTACCCTTTTTCTGGCATCTTCGGGGGAGCTAATTCCAATAGTCACCGAAACCGGCTTTATCAAATTTCGATCGAGTCCCCACATTTGCCATAAAGGTAAACCCGCACGTTTTCCCATCCAGTCGTGTAGGGCTGTATCGATCGCTGCTTTAGCAGCAGAAGGAATTTGTGCTTTATTTAATATGAATTCAATTTGCTGACGCTGTAACGGATGCAACCCTTGTAAACTAGGAGCAATTTCTAATATAGACTCTTGAATAACCTGAGTAGACTGCGGATAATTACCAACATTAAAAGGTGATGCTTCTCCCCAACCTTCGATACCATCTTCCGATATTTTTACCCATACATTCGTTGTTTTTGCAGTGGTGCCGCGACTAATTGTTAAAGGAAAGCGTTTATTTACGGTAAATATTTCTAAGTTAATTTGCATAATGGGTAATTGGGGATTGGGCATTGGGCATTGGTAATGAGTTCAAATACCCTATTTTTTTATATATTATAAGTTGCGTTTATACAAATAAAAATAATAATTAAAAGCTGAAATACGCTCTTGTTTTATGATTAAGTTTCGCAGACAAAAATTAAAAAGAAGATAAAATATTTGTGTTTACTTCTGCTCAAGATACTCAAACGTATTTGTATCAATTATGCAAGCACTTTTAACCTTTAACCTTTAACCTTTAATCTTTGACCTTTGACTTATTATGCCTAGCTTAAAAAAATGGAATCTTCTACAGTCAGAAATAGCTTTAAACCATCCTTGGTGTAAAGTCAGAAGAGATAAAATAGAATTGCCTAACGGGCAAGTAATTGATGATTATTTTGTTAATATTAGACCAGATGTAGCGATTATTTTACCAATTACTAGCGATGGAGAAATTGTTTTTGTTAAGCAGTATAGACACGCTATTAGTAATTTTTTTATTGAGCTTCCCGCAGGTGGCTTTAATCCAGAGCAAGAAAGCGGTGAATTTGCTGCTATAAGGGAACTTGAAGAAGAAACTGGTTATGTTGCTTCAAAAATAAACAAGATAGCAACTTTTTACGATAAACCTAGTAAGGATACGAATCAATTACATTTATATTTAGCAGAAAATGTTGTGAAAACAGGAAAAATAAAGTTAGATATTACCGAAGAAATCGAAGTGATATTAATTCCTGTAGATCAAGTTTTGCAAAAAATAGTTAAAGGTGAAATTTGTGTTGCTGGAACTGTTGCGGCTTTATTTTTAGGTTTGAATTTAATTAAGTAGATTGGTAATTGATGATCCACATCCTTCGGATGAAAATTGATGATCCACACCCTCAATCCCCAGACCAAACTCCATCCGTTACCAAACTTCATCCGTTGCCAAACTCCTAACTAAATTACCTCTTCCACTGCTGCAAAATATAGTTATAAAAAGATTGTTTATCTACTTTATCCATTACAGAAACTTTTCTTCCTCCCGACACTATTTTTGTTCTACCTTGACTCTTACCTTCAGTAATAATTTCTGTTTCTATTTCTTTTAATTCAAAAAACTCTGGTTTTCCTAAATAAGCTGTTGCTAATACATCCCAAAAATAATAGTCTTGAGGTATTACTAAGGCATAACATTGTCCGGCTAAATCTGATAATGGATAGTTTCTTTGTTTACCCATTTTTTGGACAATTTCTGATGTCACCGGGACGTTATTAGTAATATCTAAAGAACACATAATTATTTCGATTTGAGTATCCCAGATTTGCGCTACCGAAATTGGGTCCCAGTAAGCATTCCATTCGGCAGTACCATCTTGCCCTGGTTCCCAGTTTTTCTCGACGTTACCAGGTACATTTAAGGCTCCTCCCATCCACACAATCCGCTTAATTTTTTCTTCAATTTGTGGTGCTTTTTGTAACGCCGCCGCAATATTTGTTAAAGGGCCAGTTGCCATTATTGTTACTGGTTCGGTTGCTTGTTGCAGTATTTTTACGGTGAAGTCTTCGCCAGATTCTGCAATTAGTGGTGTGGTAATAGTTTCGCGCTGATTGAGTATAGGGAAATGATCGACTACATAAGAATCGCGTCGGTAAAGATTGGGAAACGGATTGATACCGCGTACTTTACTTTCTGCTACCGGAATATTGGAAAATCCCATCAAATCGAGAATTTTGCGGGTAGCGCTGACAGCAGGCTGTGCATAACAATCAGCGGCAGTTACTACTACACCAAGCGGTTGCACGCTATCCATCGTCATTAACAACATTGTTGCTAAATAATCATCTACACCACCGTCATGATCCATTAATACGAGTTGTTTTGACATTTAGATCCCCCCAACCCCCCTTTTTTTTAGGGGGGCTATATATAATAAGTCAAGTCTTTGATAATGTTTTGATTTGTATCATAATTAGGGTGATTTTGGATATAAAAATATGAGTAATAGCGTTAATAATCCAGCCTTAGTTGCTGAGCTTACGGAAATCTATATGAAGTATGAAGCGGCTTTATGTAGTAATGATACTGCCGTGCTGGATGGATTTTTTTGGGATTCTGCGGATGTTGTGCGCTTTGGATTAAAGGAAAATCAGTATGGTGCGGAAGATATTCGAGCTTTTCGCAATTCGCGCCCAGGTTTTAAATTAGAAAGAGAAATAATTAATTTGAAAGTGGTAACTTTTGGTGAAGATAGTGCGGCAGTTACTCTCGAATTTCGTAGATTTATAAACGGTGCAGAACGTTTTGGTAGACAAAGTCAAATGTGGCAGCGTTTTTCAGAAGGTTGGAAGGTTGTTTCTGCTCATGTTTCTTTTTTATAGTAAAAAGGTTTGTAGTAAGGGCTTTAGCCCTCTCATACTCTTAAATTAGGACTAAAGTCATTACTACGAACTTATATTTTAAGCAGGATCGAATGGTAAAGAGGAATGGTGCAAATCTATCAGCAATTTCCCATCATCGTTTCTACGATAACCAAAAGTATATTCGACTTTGGTTTCTTTACCTGTATTGGCATCAGTAAAATAGTAGTTTCCCATAGCTACAGCATCACCACAACCAACGCTGACACCTGCATTTTCAAATCTTACTTTACTCCAAGGGCGAAGTGCAAATCCCTTGTCTTCAGCAATTTTACCTTTGACAAAGTAGGATACAGCGTCTTCTTCCGTTAAACGAAACTGCCCTTCTGAAGCTAAAGTAGGTTTAAATAAAACCTTTCCTTCATCATAGCCGTATAGAGTATCAACAGTTTCTGCTGCTTTCGCTCTATAGTCTCCTTTGTTTTGGTATGTTTTGCCAATTTCAATAACCGCATTAGCCCAAGTATTTTGAGCTTCGATCACATCTTTTTCGGTGATACAATTGTTTGAAGCATTTGAAGCATTTGAAGCCTGTGAATCATTGTTATTAGCTGAAGTTGCATTCTCATTACAAGACGCAGCTAATATACTTACTGGAATCAATACTAAGAATAATACAGTCGATTTTAATAGTTTCATTATTTTTATTTGTATGTGATGAAACAACTTACTCTTGGGTTGGCAAAATACTACGAAATTACCAACTTTAAGAAGTTAAAGCACGTTAGTTATATCATTAAATTTACGTTAATACCACTGATTTTTTTATAGAAACCATAGATAATTACTTATATTTTGATGGCAGAATAAACAATTTATAATACCTTAGAAAATGATACAGATTTTCCAGGCTTAGGTTGATTTGTGGTTACTCCTGTTGATGAAAAATTGGTTACTGCTGGTGTAGTGGAAGCAATGATTTTTCCTTGGGAAATAACGTAACTTGGTTGGATGCGAGTGCGAATAGCATCATAAGAATCGTTGGCATCTAAAACAATCAAAGACGCTGGTTTTCCGACTTCTATACCGTATTTATCTTCTATATTTAATGTCTTGGCTCCGTTAGCCGTCACCATTTGATAGCAAGCATCAACTTCCTCGCGCCCTGTCATATGACAAATATGTACTCCCATATGAGCCACATCTAACATATTTCCCGTTCCCAAACTGTACCAGGGATCTTGGACGCAATCATGTCCGAAACTAACGTTTAACCCGTTTTGCCATAATTCTTTGACGCGGGTGACTCCCCGGCGCTTGGGATAAGTATCCGCACGTCCTTGTAAGGTAATATTAATCAGTGGATTGGCGATAAAATTAATTTGAGCGCGTTGTAGAAAACCCATTAATTTAAACGCATAAGCATTATTATAAGAACCAAAAGCAGTTGTATGACTTGCCGTAACTCGACTACCGTTTTTTCTGCAAATAGCTTCTGCCGCAACCACTTCTAAAAAACGCGATTGCTCGTCATCAATTTCGTCACAATGAATATCAATTAAACAATTATATTTTTCTGCTAATTCAAATATTCTTTGTACCGATTGCACTCCCAAATCCCTAGTCAATTCATAATGGGGAATACCTCCCACGGCATCCGCACCCATTTGCAAAGCTTTTTCTAATAAAACCTCATTTTGCGAATGCGAATAAATCCCATCTTGAGGAAATGCAACTACCTGCATTGTCATCCAATCTTTGACTTCCGAGCGCAATTCCAATAAAGCTTTTAAGGCAATTAACTGCGATTCGCTAACATCTGCGTGAGTTCTGACAAATAATATACCCTGCGCTGCTTGTTGCTTCAACATCGTCAAAGCGCGGTTTTTTACGTCTTCGAGAGAAATTTCACGTTTGCGATCGCCCCAAATTTGAATTCCCTCAAACAGCGTGCCACTTTGATTCCAGCGCGGCTCTCCTGCTGTTAAAACCGAGTCTAAATGAATATGCGATTCAACAAAGGGAGGTGAAATTAATTTTTCTGATAAATCAATTTCTTGATGAGCAGATTGCTTTAAATTCGGCGATATTGCGGTAATTTGACCGTCTTTAATGGCAATATCTACAGTTTCGCTTTCTTCTGTATTAAATGAAACTACTTTTCCCCGGCGTAGAATTAAATCAGTCATGGTTTTTTATTGAATATTATATTTGGTAGGGGAGAGAAAGGGGGAGAGGGGGGAGAGAAGAAATAACTATCAAATATTTTTAAGAGTGAGAGCAAAGACAGATGAATCGGCAAGTATAGATTTGGCTTTATCCTGATTAATTTCCAAAGGTTGTAAACAAGTTAATTGTTCAAATACATCGAGCAAGCTGTATGATTTAACTTCAAATCCTTGTTCCGCAGCGAACTGTTGAATATGCTCGAAATTATCAAAATGTGTATCTGTAATAGAAGTTTCGGTCATTTTATTAACCGTTTCCTCAAATTTGTGCCAGCTAGGGCTAACTTTCCATCTATGACTCAAATTTTCTTTCGTTGTCAAATCATGAGTAATCCATACACCACCATAAATCTCAAGTAATTCCCTCACATTAATAAATACCTGCTGCTTTTCTTCAAGCGTTAGATACATTAATAATCCTTCGCAAACTACAGTAATCGGCTTTTGAGAATCTAGATAATTTGCATTCAAAGGAAATTGTGTTGGTTGAGAAGTAGCATCAATATTTTCAAATTGTAAATTAGAGCGATTACCAATTAAATGTTCTACCAACTGGTGTTTTTGAGCAATCATTGCTGGTAAATCGCTTTCGATAAAGATATTTTCACAGTTTTGAGAAAAGTTCATACCTCTTGGTAACAATCCAGAAGCTAATTCAAGAATTTGCTGTGATGAAAATTCAGCAATTAATTGATTGATACCTTTATACCTTGCTTCAAACAAAGCTGCGGCTTCCACAGCCCTATCTAATTTTTTTCCGTGAAATTGCTCAACAGCAGCGTCTAATTGCTCCACAAAAGCTTCAGCATTAACCAATTGTGACAATTCTTCAGAGTAAGGAATATCGGTGAACTGTCGAGCATAAGCCACCATTAAAGCAGTAGGACTAATTTTGTCAAAAGAACTCATAAAACAGTTAGTACCACCGGAGTTAGGAATTAACAGTTAAGAACAACAATTTATTTCTTTGTTCATTTTCCCATACCTAATCCTCAATTAAGTGTAACTAAAAACTAACATTTTCTTGCAAAAATTTATCAAACGCTTCTCTATCTGGTAACGAAGGCTGCGCTCCTGATTTGGTGGCAGCTAATGCACCTGCGGCACTACCCCAAACTATGGCTTGCTTTAACGAAAATCCTTGAGAAATTGCTGCTGCTAAACCACCGTTGAAAGCGTCTCCTGCGGCAGTGGTGTCAACTGTTTTTACGGAAAATGCTGGTGTAAAAAAGCTTTCTGTTGCGGTGGCACAATAAACGCCTTTGGCACCAAGTTTAACAACTGCACATTTCACGCCTTTTTGTAATAAAACTTCTGCGGCTTTTTTTGCTGAGTCTTCCCCATTCACTGGAAAACCAACTAATTGTGAGGCTTCTACTTCATTCGGTGTAAGAATATCTACCTTAGTTAAAAATTCTTCTGGCAACTCTTTTTGTGCTGGTGCGGGATCGAGAATTACTTTTACTCCGGCTTTTTGTGCTGCTTCTGCTGCTGCGATCGCGCTGGATATAGGAATTTCTAGCTGTAACAAAAGTGCTTTCTTCCCAGGTAATAACTGCGATAGTCTTTCTACATCTTCTCTATCTACACGCCCATTGGCACCAGGAATCACAACAATTTGATTTTCACCGGCATCATCTACATTTATAATTGCTACACCCGAGCTTATTTCATCGATAAATACGTTATCAGTTTTGACACCCGCAGCCTGTAGATGACTAATAAGCTCCTCACTAAAACTTTGCTTGCCAACACGTCCGACAATTTCAGTAGTAATACCTAATTTAGCAGCCGCCACTGCTTGATTAGCACCTTTACCACCAGGAGCTTGAAAAAAATCGTATCCTAACAAAGTTTCACCAGCAGTCGGTAAATGAGGTGCTGTTGCTACCAAATCCATATTAATGCTGCCGAAGACGATGATACTCATGGGAATTGTTAGTTGTTGGTGGTTAGTGGTTAGTGGTTAGTTGTTAGTTGTTAGTTGTCATTAATCAATAACTGTTCACTGTTAACTGTTAACTGCTCACTGCTCACTGTTAACTGTTCACTGTTAACTGTTAACTGCTCACTGCTCACTGTTAACTGCTCACTGTTTCCCACATTTGGGAACTTTCAAATATGCTGTATTGTCAATAAAACGAGATTCGACCGTTTGCAATCTATCAGTTTATCATCTTTATTGTTCGTTAAAACTTATTGTAATTATTTCTGCACATTTTTCTGCGATCTGAAGGTAGAATAGTTAATCATTTCGTCTTCAATTTCCCGTACCGTACACTTAATACTTCAAATTGTAATCATTGATAAAACACATGAAAAAATTATTTCTAGCTAGTTCGATTTTTCTAGTTTTTGCTGGATGGGGATTGGAGCAAAATTTAAAAAGTGTTAATGCTCAACCGTCTTCTATAGTTATTCAAACTCAAAAGCAAACTACTAAGAATAAGGCTGCAAGAGTACCTCAGTTAAAACTTATTAGTACGGGAACTGGTAATAAAGAAAAATTGCGCTTTACACCAAAGGTTGGTGCTAAACAAACTATAAATGTCACCTTAAATAAGGACACTTTAATGTCTATTGGTGAATTTAAAATGCCTAGAGCAAAGTTACCAGCTTATCTAATTACTTTAGATTCTACCGTTACTAAAGTAGATTCTAATGGAGACATTCAGTATGATATTGCTTATTCTGATGTCAAAATTAAAGGTGATGCTCAAACTCGTCCGGAATTAATTAAAGTAATTAGTAAGCAAATCGGACAGTTGGAAAATTTTAGAGCTTCTGCTGTAATTGATAATCAGGGTAGAACTAAAAAACTTAATTACGCAATTCCTGAGACAGTAGATGTAAATATCAAGTTTCTCGTCGAACAATTATCTAATTCCTTACAGCAATTATCTTCTCCGCTTCCAGCAGAAGCTGTGGGAACTGGTGCAAAATGGCAGGTTAGCTCGAACACTAGCATCAACGGAATTAATCTTAATCAAACTACTACCTATGAATTAGTAAATATTAAAGGTGATGTTGCGACTTTAAACGTTGATTTACAGCAGCAAGAAAAATCTACTCAAGTAATTGACTATCCTGGATTACCTTTAGACGGCATCTTAACTCTACAAACCTTTAGAAGTAAAGCCCAAGGAAAAGCTACAATTGATCTTGATAAAGTAATGCCAATTAGTTCTCAACTATCTTTACTTGCTGACAGTAAATATATTGGTAAAAATATCAATACTTTGGAAGAAACTCCTCTGAATTCTACATTAAAGGTGGATTTGGATATTCAAGGTAAATAGGTAATGGGTAATAGGTAATTTTCATCCTAATGTAGAGACGTAGCAGTGCTACGTCTTTTTTCACGTTTTATTTTTTACGTACACCTCTGATCTAATCCCGCCTAAAATGAGATAATTACTTACTTTTTTCGCTTTAACAGTATATATAATTGCTTTTAAAAGAAAATAGATTAAAATGGTGCGATTTTTTTTATTAGTAACGGTTTCGTGGTATTATTTTTTTTATAAATGATTTTTTATAATGGGGAGGCAGGCATATCATAAAAATTTGGCTAATATTCCCATTATGATAAATACTCTTTAACTTTTTTATTATCCCATATTTTTACCGCTAAAAAAAAATTTTTTTTTGTAAATTAAATTGAAAATCAAAACAACGTTTTAAATTATGATAGCTAAATTTGTGTAAATCATTTTTTTTGAATTATTTTTTTGATTACTTGTCACGACTACCTTAGAAACTTGAAATTACCTTTGTGAATAAGAAGTAGGAAAGCAGAATGAATATGGATTTTTCTAAAGGTAAGTGGCTGAATCAACCGAAAAACTTTGATATAAATAATCAATATGTGAAAATCACAACGGAGCCAAATACGGATTTTTGGCAGCGTAGCTACTATGGATTTAGAAATGATAATGCACATGCTCTTTTAGTTGAGAATAAAAGCAATTTTTCATTTACAGCCCAAGCGTCATTTGAATATCAAGATAAATTCGATCAATGCGGCTTAATTATTTATATCGATAGCGATAACTGGTTTAAAGCATCTATAGAATTTGAAACCGAAAATTTTTCGCGTTTGGGTAGCGTTGTTACCAATCACGGCTACTCGGATTGGGCAACAACAGATATATCTACAACAAATACAATGTGGTATCGTCTCAACCGTCGAGGAGCAAATTTTTTAATTGAATCGTCACCAGATGGTTTTAATTTTAAGGTGCTGGAGAATTTTTCATTTACATTGTTTGGGTGAAACATCAGTTGAAATGGGTAAACTTAATCTTCCAACACCACCAGAAAAATCTGTGAGTTTTGGTTTGTATGCTTGTAGCCCAATGAATTCATCTTTTGAAGCTACGTTTACAAATTTAAAACTTAATGACTGTTTGTGGATGGCTCATAATGCAGCTTGAAAATTACTGTTTTAATTCGTGTAGTTTTTTCGCTTCCATACTAAAATCCCAATACCAAATAATCCTAAACCCCATATAGAAGATGTTTCAGGAACTGATTTTACTTCGCTAGTAACTGTTACATTTTTATCTAATGCATCACCAGTAGAATATACATAATCAAAAGCTTTTTTATCATTAAGCACGCTAGCGCGTAAAAATAAACCACTCCAACGCGCAACAGTTTCTACTGCCACATCTTGAGGTATTGTTGGATTATTAGGATCTGGAAATGGGCCATCAGGATTATTATTATTAGTGATACCGTAGTGGTTTGCACCTGAAATGCTAATTAAAGCTTTAGGGGGATTTTGAATATTATTGTAGGTTTTCTCGGCTCGAATAGGAAGACCTATACCATCAAGATTTCCTTGTATTAATGCGGTAGGAATTCCCGAATTATTGATGGGGATAAATTCGTCTGTAGCTTGTCTACGGAGGTTTGCACCGAAAAAGATTCCTGCAACTAATTCATCTGGTTGCTCAAAGGAGCCTTCACATAAAATGGGTTGGACACAAATGTTTGCGATCGCGCTTAATCCTACAGCACCCCCTGCGGAATGACCTAATAAAGCGAGTTTTTCTGTATTAACAATGCCATTTACGGGTGAAGCAGTGGAATTTTCTATCTGTATCTGCTCAAGAACATCATTTATTTGAGAAGTTTCTGGTAAAAGTCCATTAAATCCGAACTGCGGTAAAGTTCTCGGATGTTGTGGTACAACTACTACAAAACCATAGCGAGCTACAATGCTGGCATATTCAGAATAGCTGGATTTATCTACATTCGCTCCTTGTAATAACAAAGCTACGGGAAAAGAATTATTACCAGTTTTTAAATCTTTTGGCTTAGGAAAATAAATATCAGCTAAATCATTATTTCCAGAGATAGTTGTGCTGTACTTGCCAAAATCTTGATAAATTGGTGCGGGGTTGAAGTTTGCAGCTTTGGCTGTTTGTACCGTACCTGAAATAATTAATGCTGCACTAGCAGATGCTATAGATAAGGATTTAAGTTTAGCCACTACTAATTACTCCTGATATAAGTATTTTTATGTAAACTAGCTGTTAGATTAGCTAATTTTTTTTCAAAAAACAAGTGATTTCACATAAAAATTACAATGCAAATACCAATTGAAAAACTATAAATTTTGATGCTTATAACTTTTAATATGAATAAGTTGTTTACACCACAGTTTAAATTGATAATATTACCTTTTTGAGAAAAGTAAATCACAATCTCAAAATATTTAAAATTTATTATTTAAAACTATTTTTAATTAGTTATTTGGTATATTTTATTATTGCAGCAATTAACAATATTATTAATAATATAATTCGGCAAATGTATATTTATCAACTAAGCGATAAATAATCAAGAATCATACAGGGAGAATTATTAGAATGCCTTTTCGCATATTAAGTTTAGATGGTGGAGGGGTTAGGGGAATTATTGCGGCAAAAATGCTAACGGATATTGAAAAGCGTATCGATAAACCCTTAAATGAGTACTTTGACTTAATCGTAGGAACTTCAACAGGCTCTATTGTAGCAGCGGCGATCGCCACGGGGCGCAATAGTGATGATATTGTGGAATTTTTCCAAAATAAAAGCTCAAGTATCTTTCCATATCAAAGTATTTTTTCTCCTCAACGAATCCCTTTACTATTAAAATATGGAATATCCGCTCCCAAATATTCCGATCATAATTTAATTGAAGTTTTAAGAGGTGTTTTCGGAGAAACAAGACTATTTGATATTGCCACTTCACCAAGGTTATTAGTAATATCTTACGACACTATTGAACGCAATCCAATTATTTTTAAAAGTTGGCGACCCGATAAACCATATGGTAACGTTCCACTATGGGAAGTATGTGTTTCCTCTGCATCGGCTCCCACTTATTTTCCAGCACATAAACTAGATAAAAGAGTTATCGGCAATCTTAAAGACGCGAGTATAAATACTATTATTTTTAGCGAGAACGAATCTACCGTTGATGGAGTATATGAAAATGCCGAAATTAGAATTACTGACGGTAAAGGTAGCGGACAAGTTCGAGTTATTAAAAATTATATTGGTTCAATGAGAAAAGCATTGGTAAACCGTGCTTGGGATAGAATTCCTGATAAAACTTCTACTTATTCAATTAAAACTATATACTCTGCAATCGACGGTGGAGTTGCAGCAAATAATCCTTCCGGTTGCGGAATTGCAGAAGCATTACGTGTTGGTTATTCACCAAAAGAGATTAGCATACTTTCCATCGGTACCGGAGAAAGAACCCGGATTATACCTTATGAAAAAGCCAGAACTTGGGGTTTATTTGAATGGGCTGCTCCAATAGTTGGTGTATTATTTGATGGAAGTTCAGATATTTACGAATATATCAGCAAACAGATAGTTCACGAACAGCTTGTACGTTTACAATTCAATCTTGACAAGCACTTAACTGGTAAACGTTTAAGCGACGATTTAGACAACGCAACCGAAGAAAATATGAATAATTTACTCGAAGCAACAGACGTTTATATGAATTTGCCAGAAGTTAAAGCGAAGGTGGAAAGGTTTTTAAAAGTTAGTGGTTAGTTGATAGTTGTTAGTTGATAGTTGATAGTTGATAGTTGATAGTTGATAGTTGATAGTTGATAG
>CAYMZW010000082.1:0-19051 GCA_964395005.1 uncultured Rivularia sp. | reverse complement strand
AAGATGCAACTGATAGATGGTTACAGCGAATTAAAGAAAAACCGTCTACCAAACACCAAATAATTATTGATGAATTTACCAACCTAAAGAAAATTGATAGCTGTAAAGAAGCAGCGATGAAATTCTTCTCAATGCATCTTACAGATACCCGCAAAGCAAAAGAATATTTTATAGGTGTTAATCATTATTTTACCAACGAAAGCACCGTAGAAGGAACATTTGAAGCCAGAAAATCAGGCACAATTCAACTTAAAAAGTTCTCGGCTAATGGGGAAACACCATTATCTAGAGTACAAATTGTACATGGCTTAGTTGATGAAAATGGAAACGAATTGGAAGAAGTAGAAAGAACATTACCCAATTGGTTGGAAGCGAATAATATTCATAATCATTTCAACGGAAAACCGATAGATTTTAATCATGAATAGAATAAAAAATCAATTACAACAATTTCAAGAAATAGGGATTTGGTATTCGTTAGCTTGCTTATCATCCTGGGCAACAGCTATAAGTATTAGCATATTTATTATTTCTGGAGTTGGATTAATAGCTTTACCACTAACAGGAAATAAAACTCCACAAACACTTAAAAAGGCAAATTCTGGAAGCTGTGGATTTGCAATCGGGTTTATTTTATTTGCTACAGGAGCAGCATTCCAAGGGGATAGAAATGCTTCTTATACGCTGGTCAGATTAAGTAGAAATTACGATTCATACCTAGTGGAAAGTGGAGGCTATTTATCCTCTCAGTGCTTGGGTTGTAAATATGCTTCGGGCGATTATTTATTACCTTGCGCTGTTAATCCTAACCTCAAAAAAAATGAACATTGTAGTTATTTTGAAGTTAAATCCTGATAAGAATACTATACAATGTTGACTTCTCAACTATTTTAACAAGCAAGAATAATGGCATATTCAATAATTTTTTTGTAGTTTATTAATTTTCCTTCGTAAGCTCGTTGTAATTGGTATTGAACTTCTAATTTGACCTGGTGTCCCAACAAAACCGGAACTGAAAAAACTTGATTATTACACTCCAGAAGCATCTCTAAGCTAGTGTCAATGGCGGCCGTCCTCAACATATAACGAAGCAGTACGCTTGAACCGGGGTTTTTTCTTCACATATATACACTATCTATATACTTGTCTTCACCAACAAAGGTAAGCTGTCTATACAAGGTGTATC
The DNA here is from genome assembly GCA_964395005.1 of uncultured Rivularia sp. GTDB lineage: Bacteria > Cyanobacteriota > Cyanobacteriia > Cyanobacteriales > Nostocaceae > Rivularia. The sequence continues at coordinate 17,865 of CAYMZW010000082.1, read as the reverse complement.
CCAAATATAGACATGGCAAGGATTGAACGCGAGTCAATGAATTTCAAATTGCCCAAGCCAATAGCCGAAGCGTTACGTAAAGCAGCTTCTCCACAACCGGGTAAAACGGCTACTGATATAGTAATTCGGGGATTACTTCACGAATTAGGAGAAATACCAGGTGTGGAGCAAAGCGCGGAAACCCGATTGCAGAAGCTAGAAGAAGAATTTACTAAACTAAGAAGTAGTATCAACGAGCGAGATCACACCCCCACAGATTCCCGCACTGAAGAAAAGTTAGAAGCACTCAACAACCGCGTAGCAAGGTTAGAAGGAGCGTTGGGTGCCATTCAAAATAATGCGATTGCATCAAACAATCGGCAAAGTTATAGAAAATATTCCGGCAACCCCTACAACCAAAGCGGAAAACCAGCCCAACTAGCAGCCCTCTCAGAACAAAAATTAGCGCTAAGACTTAACGTCAACATTCCCACCCTCCAAGAAAAACAAGAAACCCTTACTCCAAAAGAATTCGCGGAGTGGAGCAAGAACCGGGATAGAGGTAAATATTCATGGTGTTTTCAAGAACTTGACGGACTATACCATCCCCAAAAATCGGATTAACGCCCATCGACTTCATAACACAAGAAAAACGTACATTTTAATAGTTATAAACAGCTGCACGTATAGAAGTACGATAAATAATGCTCCAACGCCGATTATATGTGGCAAGCTATTCAAAATACTCTTTATCAATTAAGTCAGCGAGTTGGTTGGTGATTTCGCCTTGACTTTGGTTGCGATTGTCGTCGTAAACCATCACGGTTTCAACTTTCACGTGTCGGCTGTAAGTCTTACCTTTAGTTACGTTACCGTTGCTAATTTCCAAAACTGTGGTAACTCCGCTATGCCTGATCCGATGAGGTGACATAACTTTGTCGATACCCGCTGCTTTAAACCGACGCACTACCATAGTACGAATCGCATTACCGCTCAAACGATACCCCCAGGTGTTATTGTCCAGAGAAATAAACAAAGCATCCGACGCAATTAACCGAGAGCGAGCATCGAGCCAAGATGTAATTGCACCAACAGTCTGAGTAGAAAGTTTTACCCACTCGTCATTATTCCCCTTACCCTTCCCAAATATGCGTAATCTAGAAGCGTGGGGGTCAAAATCTTTCACAGATAAATTACTCATTTCCCCACGACGCAGCCCGTTTTCCCACAATAAACGCAGGATTGCATAATCGCGCTTGCCAATTTTGGTTTCTAGATCGCACGTCTTTACCACCGCAGCATAAGTTTTTGCATCCACACCAGTAGTATCCCGATAAGCTACGGCTTTCTCCATCTCCACATCTTCCAAGGAATAGGTACACACCCCCACCTTTCTCGCAAACTTAACCAGCGCTTTAATGCTGGTAATTCTCCTATTTACCGTCGCTTCCTTTAATCCCCGCTCTAGAAGCTTCCCCTTGTATTTAAGCACCACTGCCACGGCTCGTTTTTCTGATAAATGCAGAAATTCCAACACACTATCGTTGTTTGGTTCAACCCCGGTCATTTCCTTAAAAAACTTATTTAAATCCTTGCGGTACTCGCGCTTGGTGCTTTCAGTACGAATTGTAGCCAGCATCGAAGTAATAATATCCTGCTCCGACTCCTCGGGTGCGAAGTAACGCTCGATAGGGGTAGCGAGAGATTTTTCTAAAGACTCCACTGAGGAGCGAGGAGTGTCGGACATATATTGTGGAAGTGAAATTGGCACTTTTCGTTATCACAATAAACTTACAGCGAATGGTGGGCGCAGTAATTCATCTAGCCTACAATTCTCTACATTTTGTTAATTAGCGTAATGTCGCTTCATATACATTTATTTAGGTGCGGGTGAGCCTGCGCGTTTTTGATGCAGGGTTTTGACCCGTAAGACGGCGACGAGTAAATAATTCGGAGATTGGTGCAGAAAATTTCGATGAGTACGGTGTCAATTACTCAGATGTATTTACAGTGTCAAGCATAGAAACGAACCACCACCAACAATTACTGTTCGCTGTTATCAATTGATACATTGATTACTATCCGATTTTCTGACGGATGTTTGTAATGTGGTTGGTTAATTGGAGGACATAAGTAGTCAAAGGAATTATCGGTATGTTCTAGCTGCATCTTCCGTGGTGCATCCAAAGCAATAACCGCATCTCCAATTTTTTCGCATCGCTTGCAATCACACGCTGTTGCTCCGGTTTCTAATATTTCTTTAAGATTATTGGCAATATTGATGAATCCCCTTGTGTTTGTATTTTTAGGTAGCTGGGAGGCAATTTCTACTAATTGCTCAATTTTTGTACGATATTGTGTTATAAGAAACTGGTCGATTTGACATTTACTGCGACAATTTTTAACGTCTCCAAAATCATCAGCAAACTGTTTTAATCCGGAAGCTGGATTTTTTAAGTCAATGTTAAGCGGTACTTCTGCGCGGGTGCAAGCAGTAGCATCTATGTTGGTGTTGTTAAACTTTTTTCTTAGAATTAGTTCAAAGCGTTTGATATAAATTGCTAAGACGGATAAAGCTTTTTCTTTATCTTGGGAACTACTAAAATTAAGTTGATGGGTACTAAATAATTGGGGTATAAGTTGTAAAACAGCTTTGAGTTCGCTTGTTTTGAATTTATTACTCCATAAGGCGATAGCATCTCCAATACTATTGATAGTTTCTAGGCGCAGTACAAAGTAGAAGGAAATAAGGTTAATAAGATAACTGCGCTTTATTTCCATTTGAATGTAATTGGAAATATAAATTGGTTGCTTGCTAAATTGAGTATCAAAATACTGCTTGTAAGCTTGTGTTGCAAGTAGTAGAGAACGTGCAACTGAAGTATCTAAAAAGTGTTCTTGGTTCGATTTATTTTCCATATACGTTATTTCTCTACTTCCAAATCAACCTGACTTAAATCAAGTTGTACGCCAAAAGGTAGGGTATTAAAACCATTATGTTCTAATGCTAAAATTGCTTCTTCTACGGACGAATTATTGATTGTTTCTTGACTCACTAAGGATGAAAGTAGGTTGTAAACTTGAAGGTATTGATAAGCGGTATAGTCAATCCAGCGGTTTTGGAAGAAAAGTGCATCGTGAAGCGCTATTACTACTTCTGTAAAAGGATTGCCCATGTAGTTATCCCGTAGCAAGTGCATTTCTCGCAGTAAATTATCTGCGTATACAGCTGCCATTGGCTCTCCAGAGTAAGTGGAAAGTTTTTGTAAATCTTCCAATATATTAGAGGTAATTTCTACTGCTGAAATTTCTAAAACTGTTTGTTCTGCTTTCATAGGGGTTGTTTTGAGGCGGAACGGGGGGACTCAGTTTTAATTTTACAACTCACGAGTAGCGGCAGTTGGATATTGCACTCAGTCCGAATAAAGTTGTCGCGCTCTCTTTATAGTCAAATCATATGATGATATTAGACCTTTATACAATAATATAATTACTTGCTACGGTGTTTATCAGTAAGCAATATTGCTATTATCCGCTCATAGTAAGTTTAATAGAAGAAGAAATCCTTAACCCCATATAGCAAGCAGAAGGAGTTAATCTCCTTTTTTCTATCTCCCCTTCTTACCTGTTAAACCTATAAAATCTTAATGGTATTATACCTTTATACAATTAACACTCCGCCAGGAGTTTTGTTTCCACTCACTCAGCGGCGGCAGATAGTAAATACTTTCTATAATAGTTAAATAGTATTAAACCTTTATATAATAAAGCACCTTGACCGCTAAAATATCTATCCCATTGTAATTTAATAGTATTAGACCTTTAACAACAATAATCGGGCTTACATATCCTAATCCCAAGCTACTCCTGATAACAATTAATAGTATTAGACCATAATGCTATAAAGACATTAACTATTCATACCTTTATATATCCAAAAACCGTTTCAAATCTTCTACATTTCTCACCTCATTCCAGTCAATATCACCAGCTTGCAGCAGTTCTATCGCTACCCCGATTAGGTGTTGCGGGTAAACTCTATCCCCTGGGGGGACTGGTTCCGTATTGTTATCTCTAACGGTTCTAGCGGTGTCGGTTAACCATTCGTGTTGAATGCGAGATATTTTGATGTTGACGGTGACGGGTTTTTCTTTAACTGGTGTGGGTTGTTGTTCGGTAGTTGGAGTGTTTGTACTATTGGAATGTTCCACAGTTGTGGAAGTTGGGGATGATTTTTTAGTAGTTTTAGAGCGTGCTGCTGGTTTTTGTTGACGACGGGTTACTGGGCTTGGTTTTGTTTCTTGTGTGGTTTCTGGTTGTTGTTCCGCTTCCGGTTGGTTTTTGATTCCAGAAAAGGAGCTTAGTTTTCCGAGCATCTTCTTTTTAGTCATTATTTCTTCTCCCAATATTTAATACATTCTTTGGCTAGTGATTTATAAGCTTTAGCACCACTGCTGCGCTTTGCGTATTCAATTACTGGTTGTTGCTGCGCGATGGATTCGGCAACGGCTATGTTATCCGGTATGGTGGTCAAAAGCAGACGGTAATCAAGTTCTGCTGCTGCTTCTGCGAGCAATTCATCTGCTTCTTTAGTAAGAACTAGTCTTGGTTTGTAGCGTGTTCTTACTACATCAATTTCTATGTCTTCCCTTTCTCCCCGAATTAATTCCACAGCTTCCGACAATCCTTTGAGGGAAGCGGGTTCTAAGGTGGTGGGGATGAGTATTCTATCGCTGGCTAGTATTGCTTGTACCGATGCGGGGGATAGCCCAGGGGGACAGTCCATTAGCACGATATCAAATTCCTGTAGTTTTGATAATGCTGGGGTAAATAAGTCTTTTGAGGGATTGATTTGGAACATCCCGATATCTCCGGGGATGAGGGATAGGTTTTTTATAGAGGTGGGGGTAGGGGTGATATCTCCGGTGTTATTGAGCCAGTCAAGGGTGGTTGGTTGTGTTCCGTCTAATCCTAAAGCAAAGGAAAGTGTTCTTTGTCCGTCGGTGTCAATCAGGAGAATTTGGCGTTTGGAACTAGCTAGAGATGCGCCCAGGTTAAGGGTTGTGGCACTTTTGCCCGTGCCGCCTTTGAAGTTGAAAACGCTGATTGTCAGCATGGGTTTATATGTAAAAGCGTTAATCAGTATATAGTATATAGGTTTAATTGTTATTTATGTTAATAATATAATACTATAAAGGTCTAATACCTTTTAAGTTAGATGCAGGCGAGGCTGTTACCTTGCGTTTATTGTATGCTTCTATTATATTAAAAAGGCTTATTTCTTACTAAGCAAGCGTTTCAGACAATTTTAAAAAATATTTTTTGCGACCCTGTGTATAAAAGTAGTAAAGAGCATTGGGCTAAAAGCATTGCCTGATAACGCTTCTAACGATTCGTCTAATTTCTTAACGTACAGAAAACCTTTTTGGGTGCGATGACCCCTATCAAGTGGGTATTCATAAGGGGATGGTTGCTTTTCTATAGATATATTTTGTAGAGGCTCAAATGCCCATCGTTCAAATAAACCACCTGGTTCATAAGTTTTAGAACCACCTCCTACTCCATTCCTCCACTGATAAAGTTCATAAATTTCAGTAGGTAGTTTAATCAACCAATTTTTGGTTATCGTTTCAATTTTAATTCTTGTAAGACCTGGGTTTAAATTAGTTACTGCGGGAGGATAAATTTTCTCCCGCATTTTTAAAATACGTTCTAAAGCCTGTGTTAATTGTGACATAATAAATTTTATGTTACAATTCAGAAAGTAGCGTTACACTTTTCTTTAATTAATTAGAAATCAACTTTACTATTATTCTAAGTTAGTATTGACTTATTTTAATTTTGATAAAGCTTTTTGAGCAGCTTCTCGAACACTCAAATCCTCGTCTTCAGTTAGTTGGGAAAGTGCTTTTACTGCTCTAACATCTCCGATTTCTCCTAATGCCCAAGCTGATATTTTTCGAGTTTCTTCCCAATCATCACTGAGAACTTCAATTAAAGGAACAGTAGCTCTTTTATCTTTTAATTGACCTAAAGCTTTGGCAGCACAAATCCGACTGAAAGGATTCTTTTGGAAAAAAGTATTATCTTGTAAAGCAGTAATTAAAATAGGAACGGCTCTAATATCTCCCATTTCTCCTAAAATTTTTGGCAGTCCCGTTTCTAATTGAAAATAGTCAAAGTTATCTGGGTTTTTTCTATATAATTTTAAGTCTATACCAATAAAAATTATTTTAAAGTTAGATTCTTTATACGCATTAATTAAATCAGTCAACCACTGGATTAAGGATTGACAATTTCTTAAATCTTTAAATTCAATAAGTTCATATATAGTATATATCCAAGCTGATTGAGAAAATGATTGTTCTTGGATAATTTGTAAAGCGAACTCTCTAAGTTCGGAATTATATTTTCGCCAAATTTTATTTTCTGATTCGTAATACTTACCAAAAATATATTTATCATAAATTCCATCTTCGTAACATTCAGCTATTGTTAGCATCATAGAAGTTATGCTGCTGTATTTGTTTAAAACATTTTCTCCTTCTTCAAAATCATTAAATATTACAGGATTTAGTCCTTTTTCGCGATTAATCCAAAGATTACCTGAACGATAGCAATCTATATCGTAATAACGTATAGTGTAAAAAATAGGTAAAATATCAAATTTTTCTCTATAAAATTTCCAATTGGAAAAATGCATAAAATGACTTTTCAAGTGCTTTTGCTTATTAATATTTTCTAAACATATTTTGACAACTTCCTGTAGAGGTCTAAATGACCAACCAGGCTTGAAAATCAAACCTTTGTCGTACAAGTTTTCTCCTGAGTGTAATGCTCCATTTTTCCATTGATAAAGGTCATAAATTTCTGAAGGCAATTGAAATGGCAAATCTTTAACTAGGTTATCTATTTCACCTTTTGATAAGCCAGGTTGTAGATATTTAACATAATATGACCTATGTTGCTCAATCCAACCAAGAATTCGGTTTAGAGCATTAGTTAGTTGTGAAGTCATAATCTTATACTTTTTTGTAGAAACCAGTAATTACATCTTTAGTTTATAGTAGGTTGTTTGGCTTGTAATTACACAGCTTAAAAAGGGATTATGTTTTCGACTTCTGGAAATTTTGAAATTATTTTTAAAAGGGCTTCTCTCGCTGTCTCTCTGACTTCTTTGTTATCATCTTGCAATGCTTTAATTAAGGTTTCTGCTGCGCTAGAATCTTCAATTTCTCCTAATCCCCAAGCAGCTTCTCTACGAATTTCTGCATCATCATATTCTAAAGTTTGAATCAATTTATTTACTGCTTTAAGCATAAATAGTATAAAAACAGTTCCTCTTTTTATGTTTTGTTCACGTCTCTTTTGGTCAATTTGTTTGATATTTTGTTCGGAATTAATTTCTTCTTCTATTAATAAATGAAATCTCTGAGAAGATGATACCGATGGTTCTCTAATTTTCCAATATTCTTTCAATAAATTAGAAAAATAAAATTCTTTAGGTATTTTTTCAGCACCATCTCCAAGTATTCTTGTGATTATTTCTTTAATATTTTTATCTTTAGTATTTAGTTTTATTTTTTGCAAAATTTGGATTAAAGGCTCTTGAGATGTGGGGTTTAGAAATTTAACATTGTTTGTAATTAATTGATTGATGAAAGTAAAAGAAGGATTTTGGATAAATTGATTCAAAGTAGATTCAGATAACTTTGATGAATTATATTTATACCAAATATTTTTTCTTATTTCTTCGTTTACTTTCCAGTTACCCATATAATCTTGAAAATAGGCTTTTTCATCAGATTCTGCTATAGTCAAGAGCATATTAGTTAAGTTAGTGTAATAGTAAAATGGAGTATATTCCCGCATTCTTTCACAAAATCCATCGACAATATCTACCAATTCAACCCATTGAGTCTCTGCTTTGTTATTAAATACTATGTACCCTTGGAAACAAGATTCATAACTAAAAAATATATTTAAAGAATAAAAAGGAGTATCAAGTGGGTACTCATAAGGGGATGGTTGCTTTTCTATAGATATGTTTTGTAGAGGCTCAAATGCCCATCGTTCAAATAAACCACCTGGTTCATAAGTTTTAGAACCACCTCCTACTCCATTCCTCCACTGATAAAGTTCATAAATTTCAGTAGGTAGTTTAATCAACCAATTTTTGGTTATCGTTTCAATTTTAATTCTTGTAAGACCTGGGTTTAAATTAGTTACTGCGGGAGGATAAATTTTCTCCCGCATTCTTAAAATTCGGTTTAAAGCTTGTGTTAATTGCGACATCTTATCTTTACTAAAAAGGTACGGGGTTATTACCTCCCATATAAAACGCATTACCTTGTTTATCTTGCCAATATGAAATGCCGTTAGTAGTTTTTACACCAAACCAACTATAGTAAGGATGTAATTTTGCCACAGGGGCGTACAAGTAAAAATATTGCAACCCTGTACCTTGTCGATCATTTTGGGAGCTATCAATTCGTCTTAGAGAAACATTACCTCGGTCATAATTTATTCTACCTCCTTGTAAAGTCGAGTGATAAGGGTATTCATCACAATCAAGTCCTTTCGCTGCTTCTACGGAAGCTTGTGGATTGTTATTATCCCAAGGACATTCAGGAGTAAAATCATACCATTGTGCGTCATATTCATATCCACCAGGATATCTTTTCTTAAGACCTTGAGGATGTAGTCGGGACCATATTGATGATGAATCAACCTCAGCAGCACGAGCTAAAAATGATGGTTTACCTTGATTTATAGCATCACGGGTATGATTATAAATATCTGGTAAATCTGATAATCCCCAAACAATAACAGGAAATCCTTCAAAGTCGCAGTTCCCAGCCCCTTGTGTTCCATTACATTCTTGAGCTTTTTTTCTGACAACTTGGTACCGTGGATTAGTTATAGGAATAGTAAGAAATCTATTCACTCCTGAATGATTAATATCTTTCAAATATCCAGGAACTAAAACATCATCGCTATCTCTTCTCCTGATAGTGGCGATTGGTAAAACATTATAAGTTAATGGTATTGCGACTAAAATACTTAATATTGTTGTAGCCGCAGCATATCCATTTATACTAAATAGTCCAGTTGGGTCAGTCAAATTAACAGGATTACCATGCACGTAGGGATACTTTGCTAAAGACAACGGCTCATTCAACCATCCCTCAAACGGGTCTCTCGCAGTAAACCTTCCCACGCTTGGGTCATAATACCTTGCTCTGAGATAATAATCCTCTAAATTCGAGTCATATTGTTCCCCAGTGTAAAGATAATTATTCTCCGTACTTCCAGAAGAATTAATTAAATCACCGTAAGCATCGTAAGTATAGCTATCAGTAACATTGCCACTAGCATCAGTTAACGCTCTGGTACTACCCAACCCATCTACATGATAGAACGACTCTTCACCATTTCTTCCCTGGGAAATCAAGTCATGTCCGTAAACATAAGCCACCGTTACCGTACCATCATCCGAATATTCTTCTAATACTTGAGCATATGGACGATTCGCATCAACTAAGTAGCGAGTTTCTACACCATCGACAATTGATGCAACCCTTATCCCATCCGCATTATATTTGTATTCCGTAGTAGTCGTACCACTATCCGTAGTTATTTCTGCACTCTGCAAGCGGTTTTCGTAATCCCAAGTGTAAATAGTTTGGTTGTTAGCATCTTTAACTTTAGATAAGTTATTGCCGTTATTGTCGTAGGTATAAGTAGTTATTTCACCGTTGCTTTCTTCACTTAATAACCAGTCATTGTCATTGTAGATATAAGTTGTTAATCCCAATTCCGAATCATTGCGAGTTAAACGATTACCAATTGCATCGTATGTGTAATCAATAGTGCGAACCGTACCACTATCATTTATTTCTTCTTGAGTTAAACGATAAAGCTCATCGTAATCGTAATTAACTATTCGACCATCATGTTCTTCAACTGAAATTCGATTTCCTACCTTATCTAAGGTGTAGTCATAGCTAGAAATTGTGTCTACTTCCTCTCCTGTATTGGGGTCAACAGAAACGTTTTTCAGTAAAACTAAGCGATTCAAATCATCGTAGGTGCGAATCTCTGCTGTATTATTGGGATTTTCAGTTTTAATCAAATTACCAACAGCATCGTAGCTATATTCGGTTATTCCCAAAGAGTTAGTAACAGTTTTTAGTAGATTATTTTGGCTGTAGGTGTAGTTAACTGTATCGCTATTGGTAATAACTCCCGTGCGATTACTAGCATCATCGTAGGTATAGCGAATGAATTGAGAATCGGGGTTGACTTTTTCGATTAAGCGGTCTCGAACATCATAATCATAAGTTGTTTTACCCAATGAGTCGGTGATATTTGCTATTTGACCTGTGGGAGTGTATTCGTATTCAATTGAGGTATTATCTGGGAATTCTTTGACAATTAAGCGGTTTAATTCATCGTATTCGTATTCAATTGTGTCGCTATTAAAGTCAGTGAAGCTAATTACATTACCTACTGCGTCATAGATAGTTTCTGAACGTTGACCTATTGGTAAGATAGTGGCATTGCGACGATTTAACGTGTCGTATTCATACTGCGTTACATGATTATTAGCATCAATAGTAGCAATGTGGTTTCCTGCAAGGTCATAGATATATTCTGTTCTTTGTTCTGCTGCGTCAATGACTGCTGTTAATCTACCAAGAGGGTCATATTCAAATTGAGTTGTTTTTCCTTCCTGGTCGGTAGTAGCAATTTCTCTTCCCAATTCATCGTAGGTAGTTGTTGTAAAAGTACCATCGTGGAAACGAGTTTCTATGAGACGGTTCGATTCATCGTAAATGTATCGAGTTGTATGACTGTTGGGGTCAGTCATCGTTAAACGATTTCCTATTGCATCATAGGTATAAGTAGTTTCATTACCTTCGGCATCGCGGAAGAGGGTTTGACGACTTGCTTCATCATATTCATATTCAATGCGATTACCCAATTCATCAATTTGTGCGATCGCCCTTCCGAGTTCGTCATATTCGGTTTTAATTCTAGGATTATCGCTGAGGTTATCAGGGGTATCATCCGGAATAATGACCTCAGCTTGTCTATCTAATGCATCGTAAACGTAGCGGGTGATTCGTCCTGCTCTATCTGTTTCAGCTATTTTAAGTCCCAGTGCATTATAGGCAGTTTTTATAGAAGTACCATCTGCAAACTGAGTTTCGATTTTACGTCCTTGTGGGTCGTAAACATAACTTGTAGTTCTCAAAAGTGCATCTGTTTCACTCAGCAAATGACCCATTGCATCGTAGGTGTAGGTAGTTTCATTACCCAAAGCATCACGTTTGAGAATACGGCGACCAGCAGCATCATATTCATATTCAGTACGATTTCCTAATTCATCAATAGAAGCAATCGTTTGACCGACTAAGTTATATTCGGTTTTAGTTCTGGGGTTATCGCCCTTGTCATCGGGAGTGTCATCGGAGTTGATGGTTTCTACCAAACGATTTAGAGCATCATATACAAAATGTGTGGTTTCACCTGCTCGGTCTATTTCGGTAATTTTCCGACCTGCTTTATCGTAAATAATTTTTTGAGATGTTCCATCAGCGTATATAGTTTCTATTAGTTGATTTTTTTCGTCATAACGATATTCGGTGCGGCGATTATCCATACCTTCTTCAACTGTTGCCGCTAGATTGCCAAAAGTATCGTATTCCTGACGAATCACGTTTCCTGCTGGGTCAGTTTTAGTTAAAACTCGACCTTCAGTATCGTAAGTCCAATTTGTAGTTAGTTCTTGTAAGCCTTCAGGAGTTGTTACTTTAACAGTTTCGGTTAGTTGATTACTATTATTATCGTAGGTATAAGTAGTTTCATTCCCATCTGCATCAATCGTGCGAGTAACATTACCCCGCTCGTCGTATTCAAACTGAGTAACGTTACCCAAAGCATCAATAATTGAGGTAGTATTACCGAACTCGTCAGTAGTTTCTTTAACAGATTGACCTTGTGGATTAGTTGTACTGAGGGGATTTCTTTTACTATCGTAGGCGTAGCTGATAGTGTTACCCAATGGATCAGTTCTACTGATAACTTGTCCGAAGCTGTTGTAAGTATAGTAAGCTGTGTTCTTTAATGGGTCTGTAATCGAAACGATATTATCATTGCTATCGTAAGTATATTCTGTGGTGTTACCCAAGCTATCAGTTATGGAAAGCAAATTATCGTTTTCATCAAAAGTCCGCTTAGTAATACCTCCTAACGCATTAACCTCTTGAACGACATTACCGCGCTCGTCGTAAACATAAGTAGTTTCATTACCAAACACATCTTTTGTCGTTTGTAGTGAATTATCGGGGTTGTAATCTAGTTCAACTGCTTCACCATTAACATCTAGAATCCTAGATAAACGCCCATCTTCACCATATTCAGTTTTAACCCCTTCCCTACCCAACGGGTCAATAATTTTATCTAAATAATGCTCCCGCTCCGGATTATACTCCATCCGCGTTACATTCTCTTCCCTATCGGTAACGCTGACCAAATCCCCATTATCATCATACTCATACCGAATCAACTCACCAGACGGGTCTTTAACAGAAGTAATTCTACCTTCAGCATCCCGTTCAAAAGTAATATAAAGACCAGTAGAACTAGTAACAGCTTCATCCGTATAAGTCAGCGTATTACCATTAGTATCGGTAACTTTGAGTAAATCACCACTAACCCCATCAATCTCATATTCAATCCCTTCCTTGGTAGTCAGTATATAAGTACCACCAAACAAACTATCCGCAGGATTGTACCCGCTACCAGAAATACCAAAGAATTCCGAAGTACCGTTGTTGCGAATAATCCGCTCATCCTTAACAGTCAGCGTACTGGTAACACCATCATCCGCTTCAAATTTAGGACGATAAATATTCGGGTCAGCATTAGTACCTGCTGCTGCACCTCTTAGGAATCCGGATATGGGGTCAATACTAGGTTTAAACGTAAATCCTTCCCGCTTACCACCAGGTAAAGTAATGTACACTCTCGTATCATCTTTATATGCTGGTTTTCTACCCAGTAATTCATCTTCTTCTGTAGGTTTACCAAGACTAGTCCGTAAATCAGTATCCCTAAACTCCATCCGCCAACCGTAACCAAAGTCATCAGTAGTGTTACTAGTTAACGTGTCATAAGTTCTAGTTAAAGTAATCGGAATACCAGTCACAGGAACGGATAAATCGGTAAACGACAACCGGAAATTACCAAGCTTCAACTCACCAGCAACATCTACAACCTCTTCCGCAAAACTACCATTACCACCAGTATCGTAAACGCTCAACCGTACTCTATAACTATCATTCTGCAACAAAGACGGATCAAATTTACCTAAAACCCCATCCGTCACAGCATCCGGATTATCAACCCGCAATACTTCCTTAAACTCCCCACCCGCAACAGGTGCAACTTCTACGGTGTAATAATCAATATCCCCGTCATCAGAAATCGTACCAATAATATCCGTCGGAGCAGTAACAATGCCATCCTCTGCTACATCCAAGCTAAAGCTGACAGTAGGAGCATTCGTATCGCTCGTATCAACTACATCCACATCAAAGGTAGCTTCCGAAGTATTACCAGCAGCATCAATGGCGATCGCCCTACCTTCGAGTTTCCCTACAACCGCATTCTCAACAGTAAATAACCCATTACCATCAATCGCAACCGGATTATCGTTAATCAGCAACTGCAATCCAGCAACCCCGATATTATCAGTAGCTCTAGCTTGGAAAGTAACGCTTTCCCCTTGATTAATAAAGTTAAACCCAGCAATCAACCTTACTTGTGGTGCTTCCGTATCCCCAACAACGTTAATTTCTACCTCTTGTTGGGTACTACCACCATTCCCATCAGCAACCGTAACTATAGCGAAGCAGTTAGTATCTGTAACAGTAGTATTCCACCGCAATCTTCCCAACTCATCAATGGTTATTCCTTTATCCAAAGATGCTTGGTCAAGGGTGTAACTTAGTACATCCCCATCAACATCAACCGCTCTTACATCGTAGGCGTAAATACTACCAGCGTTAACAATATTACCGGGAGTTGAATTAATTACCGGAGCATTATTAGCCCTCGCAGTTAACGTAAATCCTTGTGCTGCTCCCAAACCTCGATCATCAACCGCACCTACTGCTATTTGATAAGTTCCCGCAACCGGGTTATTCCAGGAGAGCAATCCAGTTGTAGCGTTAATACTCATTCCCGTAACGTTATCTGGAACTGAGAGGAGTTGATAAGTTAAAGTATCTCCCACATCCGGGTCATTCGCTACAACCTGGTATTGATAATTACTGTTAGTATCTGCAAGATATACGGGATTGGAAATAATTTCTGGAGCGTTATTAATTGCAACTGGTACAACTTCCCCGTTCACTTCCTCTGTAGCAATTTCTATAGTAAAGCTTTGATTGCTGGTAGCTCCTTGAGCATCGGTGACGAATACGGTAACTTCTACATCATCAAGTTGATTTTCTTCTGGAATCCAGGTAATTAAACCGTTTTCCGAGACAGTCATTCCAGCGGGAGAATTGCCCAAGCTGTAGGTTAATTGATCGTTTTCTGGGTCAGTGGCGACTATTTGATACTTGTATTCCTGGTTTACAGCAGCACGGGTAACAGCGGTGGAAACAATTTGTGGAGGGGTATTGGTTCCGTTAACGTATAGCGTAAATTCTTGTCCGACAAAAGCACCCAGAGCATCGGTTAATCTGACAGATACGGTATGTTCTCCGATTTGTTCTTCGGTAGGATTCCAGCGTAATGCTCCGGTTTCTGGGTTGATAACCATACCGTTGGGAGCATTATCTAAACTCCACACCAGATAATCACCATCTGCATCGGTTCCGGTGACGTTGTAAGTATATTCTTTTTCTATATTGGTGATTAGTTCCGGTACTGAGGTGATTGTGGGAGCGTTGTTGATCGATTGGTTGGTGACGTTGACGTTAAAGGATTGAGTAACCGTAGCTTCCCCATCCGATACGCTTATTACTACTTCTTGGGAGCCAAATTGATTAGCAGCAGGAGTCCAGACAATGACATTATTATTTTCTAAAGTCATTCCTTCTGGAGCAGAATCTAAAGAGTAGGTTAAAGCATCTCCATCAACGTCGTTTGCTTGTATTTGATAAAGATAGGTATTCCCCAAGCGAACATTATTACGAGGTTGAGAAGTAATAACAGGAGCCGAATTTGGTAAAGCTTCGCTAACAGCTAAACTGACAACCTGTAGAGCTTCAGCACCATTACTATCCGTAACCTTAATCGTAAATTCCTGTTCTCCTTGTTGCTGCGGAGTCCATTGAACCAAGCCAGTACCAGAATCAATTGTGACATCACTTGACGCACCCGGTACCAAAGAATAAGTCAAAACATCGTTATCAGCATCTTGTGCGCTTGCTTGATAATTCCAAGTTTTACCTACTTGGGGAATAGCATCTACCGGAACCACCGAAGTAAAGTTTGGTGCATTGTTATCGGGAACTAGCTCTGCCTTAATGTACTGGGGCGCGAGTAGTAACGGAACAGAAAACCGAGATAAGGGGAAATAAACTCGCCAGCCATGTATATACATGATAAAATAGGTGTTACCATGTATATACATAGTGATATGGATAAGTATTCAGGAACTAGACAAAAATCTCAGAGAAGACCACGCACCTCAGATGGTAAATTTCAAACAGATTATAGTGATTCACCAAAGCGCTTAAGGTCTATCCGTCTAACGGATGAAGCGTGGGAAAAACTTTTGGAAATTGGGACGCAGAACCAAATAACCAGAAGTGAGGTGATAGAAATTTTCGCCCGTGGAGGCGATTTGTATTAAGTATTATCCCCTGTAATTCAATAGATAACAGTATCAATTGCTGCTAAAAACAGGCTTTAATCATATTTTGGCAGTAAATAGTACTATATATTATATTGATGTCTTATCCTAAAAATACCTTTTGAATTTCAAATGTGATAAAAATTGTAGATGTTATTATCCATAATTTTTGATTTTACTGAATGCAATTTGTGCAACTTCTTCCGCACGTTGTGAAGTGACTTTTGAATAACGAAGAGTTGTTTGAATGTTCTCATGTCCCATTAAAGCCCTAATTTCTTCTATCTGTAATATCCCTACACGTTCAGTAGCCCAGGTATGGCGGAGGTCGTGTATACGAATACCTTTTAATTCCTCAATATTGCTAGTAAGTCTTATCCAAGATTGGTATACACGAGCATAGGAAATACGTGAGGTTTGATGGTTCTTTTGAGCAGTAAACAAAGCTTGATGATTGTTGTATCGGTAGTATTTAATGTAGTTGTTTAGACAATATTCTGTCTTGTGGTTATAAAAACACCAACGTTGTTTGTTACCTTTACCAATTACCTGAAATCTACGTCTGTCAGCATCTAAATCTTCTAAATCCAAAGCTAATATTTCCGCAATTCTAGCCCCAGTACTATGTAGTAAATGTACAATGGCATCCATTCTGGTATCTTTTTTAACTGCTTGATAGAGAATCTCTAATTGCTGTGACGTTAAATAACGTACTCCTTCTTCGTAATTATGTTCTCCTTCTTCTTGATTGGGTTTACGCTGTCTTAATTGATGGATTGGATTTGATTTAATTAAATGTTGTTCAACAGCAAAATTAAATAATGCAGTAATTACCGCTTGGTGACGACGATGAGTGGTAAATTTTATATCAGATAAATTATTGAGATATTCAACTAAAATATCTCTGTCAATAATATCAACTGACCACCTACCATAGAGCTTGAGTAAAGGCATTAAAGTTGATTCATAAGAATTAATAGTATTTTGAGAAAGACCTTGACGCTGTAAAAACTGTGTAGCTAATGATGCCAAAGTAATAGTCATTTGCAAATGCAGGAGTTATTAATTCGTGGAAATACAGATATAAAATTTACTATTAATAGTATCTAAAACGGTATACTTTTATGAGCGTTTATAGTGGTGAGGTGGCTCCAAAACCTGAAGAATCGTTGGAAATTTATATCCAAAGAATTCGCTGCTCATTATCTCTATCTCAAACTGAGTTGAGTAAAAAAGCGGGAGTCCACGTCCAAACAATTCGCAAGATTGAATCAGGGGTAACATCCCGACTTAATCAAAAAGCAAAGTCAGGACTATCTGCTGCATTAAATATTCCGCAGGAGTATCTTGATGCGGTGGTAAAACAAATACCAGTTGAGAGAATAACTACATTAAAATTCTGTCCGTCATGTTGGACACCAGGGACAACTCTTGACCCAATGTGGACGAGTGTGCGGTCAAAATATTGCTTTGCTTGCGGTAGTAAATTACGAGATAGATGTGTCAGCTGTAACGAACCAATTTTGTCATTGAAATTTAGGTTTTGCCCGTACTGTGGCGAATCTTATAAACTCCAGAAAGGAGAAGAGAGCGTAAATATATAGTTTTATTATACATAAATGCCAGTTGAATTTTTAAGTGCGGAACAAGAAAAAAGGTATGGTCGTTATGTAGGAGAACCATCGCCCGAACAACTGGCAAAGTACTTTTATTTAGATAATGTTGACTTTAAGTTAATTAAAGATAGACGGGGCGACCATAACCGTTTGGGTTTAGCTTTGCAGCTATGTACCGTGCGTTTTATTGGAACTTTCTTGAGTGACCCCACTGACGTACCCACAGTTGTGATTATCTTCCTAGCTAAACAGTTGGATATAAACGATACAAGCATATTAGAGCGTTACCGTAACTCAGAAACTCGTTGGAAGCATACCGCATTAATTAAACAAAGCTACGGATACAAAGATTTTCACTCCCAACCATTTCATTGGAAATTAGTACGTTGGCTG
>CAYMZW010000081.1:0-19175 GCA_964395005.1 uncultured Rivularia sp. | reverse complement strand
ATAAGGAGACAAGGAGAATTATTACATTCATAACTCCTAACTCCTAACTCCTAACCCTTAACTCCTAACTCCTAACCTTTGACCTTTAACCTTTAACCTTTAACCTTTACCCCTTCCTCTCGCTGACGAAGTAAATCAACACCTCTAGAAGTACCTAACCTAGTAGCACCTGCTAATATTAATTCTAAAGCTTGGTCAACAGTGCGAATACCTCCAGAAGCTTTAATTTCAACTCTGTCTTTAGCTACTTCCTTCAAAAGCTTTACATCTGCTACAGTTGCACCACCATTCCAACCAGTACTAGTTTTCAGAAAAGCCGCACCTGCATCCATTGCTACTTCCGCAGCCAGTTTTTTCTCGGAATCGGTTAATAAATTAGTTTCTAAAATAACTTTGACAACTTGTCCAGTTTCTTCGCAAATTGCAGAAATTTCGCGATGAATTTCTTCAGTTTTACCAGCTTTCAACCAACCCAAATTTATGACTAAATCTAATTCAGTAGCACCATTTTCTACTGCTTCTTGCGCTTCATACAGCTTCACAGCAGTTGTAGTCGCACCAGTAGGAAACCCAATTACAGTACAGACTTTCGGCTGTTTACCATGCAAAAATTCTGCTGCCAAACGCACCCAAGTAGGGCTAATGCAAACCGACGCAAAATGATATTTATCTGCTTCTTCACACCATTGCTCAAGCTGTTGTTGAGTTGCTGTAGGGTGAAGCAATGAGTGATCGATAAATGGCGCAATATCAATATCGGAATGTTCTGCTGCCATCGTTTTTATACTAATTGTTGTTTACTCTTCTCAATAAGTAGAGTAATACTATTTTCGATAGATTGGACGTTTATTTTGGAAATTTTGTTGAATTGAAATGTGATTATTTATTTTTTGAGATTGTAGGGTGTGTTATGGCACGATAAATAATTTCGATTGTAACGAAGTATGTATGTTTCGTGCCTAACGCACCGTTTTAATGTCAGTTTGTACGTGAAATTTTAAATATAAATTGCCGTAATGTATCAATCCTGTATTTGATTTTAACGATAATTTTGGATACGTTTAACGCACCATCCTAAATTACATATACAAACAGTACGTTAGGCGCTAAATAGATACACTTGTTTATCATCTAAATTATTTATAGCGCCGTAACATGAAATATGTAAATTCATAGCACAAAAAACAAGGAGACGTAGCAGTGCTACGTCTCTACATTAATATTGAAATTAATATTTGAATTGAAAAAATCAAACTGCTGCATTCTCAATTGCAACAACTTTATTCTCAGATTCTGGCAACAAACGCTTAACACCTTGCTTAACAAAACTTTGCAAAAATACTACTTGCTGATTTTGAGCAAACACTTGCTGTAAACTTTGTCCGAATTTCTCTAAATTAAATTCGCTTCCAGAATTTTCAGCAATTTCTTGCTGCTCGAAGTATTCAATTAAAGCTAAACCGGCAATTCTAGTTAAATAAGCTGCACTTACACCTTGTACAACTCCACCAGCAACAAAGGTAACAGCATTACTTTTTAATACTGTACTAATTGTCTTGGTAGAAAGTTCGACTAAACCGAGTTTCAACATCAAGCTTCCCATTTCACCAGCTACGGTTTTAGCTTGCTCTAAAGAAAACTTCTGCTGATAAACTCCACCCAAATCCATTACCATTTGAGCGTTAATTGCCGCAGTTGCTAATATATCAAGGGCAGGCACTGGGTTTGCAAATGCCGCAGCAGCGCTTATCCACTGATATTGTTCAATTACTGGAGTAGCACGTAATTTTCTAATTCCATTTAACAAGTCTTTGGTTTCGGTTTTGAGCAATTTGGCTTTTCGCATCGTAGTAGCCAATACTAATTGCTGTCTTTGAGCTAATATTCGATCCAGCTTTTGATTTAAATCTTGAATATCCGGTGCTGGTTGCTCCATCCATTCTTGCACGGAATTATCTTGTAGGTGCTTGCGTACTTTGATTGGTTGAGGAGAAGCTGTGATTGCTGCGACATTTTCACTAACTCGCTGTTTCAAAGAATTCTTTACACTAGCACGCTCATCCGGTAAACATTGATCTTGCTTATTGTAAACCAACATCAACCGCTGATTCTTAGCTTTTAACTGCTGCAAACTTTGAAATTCTGTTTCTGTCAAATCCCCATTGGTAAGAAACAGTACAAAATCAGATTTGACTGCATTATTTATTGCTTCTGTATCCGAATTACCTTGGATAAATAATGGTGATGTCTCTTGAAATTCTACATTGGCAAGATTTTGATTCTGTAAAACTTCAATCAATGTGGTTTTACCCACCGATTTACCACCAGTAACTGTTAATTTAATTTCTTTTCTATCTAATTCATTCTTTAGCAAGGGAATTTTTTCTTGTAGCAAAGCTGCTTTTTCTCGCGCTTCACCACAATCACCCGCTTCTTCTACCAATTTATTTATGGCGATCGCACTAGTGGAAATGGTATTTTCTACTGTGGCTCTGTCAATAGCCATTTCATCTAACTGCTCATCGGTACGTTTGGGAAGATTTTGTTTGATTAACCACAAACCGCCACCTAGAGCAAGCAAACTTAGCAAGCTGAATTCGCCAAACTGCATGACTTTATCATGCCAACTTTCTAACATCCATAGAGTAAAGGATAAACCTACTCCTCCCACTAAAATAGGACGCTTTAATTTCCAACCCATGATTAAATTTACCACTATACGATGGATGGTTTTTCTTTTCCAGAGTATATCAAAATCTTGTTAATAAAGAATTATAAGGATGAAAGTGAAGGGTTTTGATTGATTATTAACTGTAGAGATAAAATTTGAAACGAGGTTTGATTGGCTTGGTATGTTTGTAGTAAGGAATGCGCGTCCTTTTTATCGAAGTCTACTGCATAAGAAAGCGATAAATCGCTTACTACGAACAAATCCCTACGATTATAAAAACCGTAGGGACTCGTTTATATTTATTTGGTAGCGGGAAGTGGATTTGAACCACTGACCTTCGGGTTATGAGCCCGACGAGCTACCAGGCTGCTCTATCCCGCGTCGTCTTTCATTACTATAACCCAAAGTCTATTATCTGTCAACTACAACATTGATAATTCTCCGATGACTTCCAAACGCTTGTATTGAGCTAATGTCATAAATTTTTCTTCAAGGGCTTCGGCGGTGCTGGGAGTAATCCAACCGAGTTGAGTTAGTAAATGAATGGCTGCGGCATATTTTGCTCGTTTGGCTCCATCCATGACTTTAATTACTAAACCCATTCCTTCGCCAAGCCTGCTAATGCACTGCAATCCTTCGGCGCCTGATTTGCTTATTAATTCTCCTGGAGTTAACTGCATCAGCTCGGTGTCAAATTTGCCTTCACCTGCTAGCATTTGTGGATGATGAGTCATAGCACGGACAATACGTTCCATGTCCAAACTATTACCCGAAGATAATCGTGCGTAAAGCGTGGCAATTTGACAAAGCTGCATTAAATAAGTAGGTACGCCGCAATCATCGTGAGCGCTGATAAATTCTGCTGCTGGCATCCGCAACAATTCCGATACTTTGTTTAATACCAATTGCTGTACTGGGTGCTTGCGCTCTAAATAATTAGTCAATGGCCAATTACATTGCTGGCAAACTGCCAACATTCCAGCGTGTTTTCCAGAACAGTTATATTCCAAGCTGCTGCGACTACCGGGAGGAACCGGACATTGCAGTGCTTTAGGATCTATATCGGCTCGCCATAGAATATTAAAAGCTTGCCTAACGTGTTCTATACTTCCGGCATGGGAACTACAAATAATTGCTAAATCTTTATCGTTAAGGTTATAGCGTTCTAAAGTTCCGGTGCTAGTTACAGCCAAGGCTTGAAATGGTTTAAGCGCCGAACGGGCAAATGTAGCTGTTTCGGCGTTTCCTGCGACAGAAAGAACTCGTCCTCGATCGTCACACAGTACAGCCTGAACTATGTGCTTTGATTCAATAATTCCTTCACGCAGCAACCTTACTTCTATTGCGGGTGCTTGAGTTCGTTTTGCCATTACCAATCCTTAGCCACAACTTATGAGTTATTACCTATTAACTCATAACTTTTAACTAACATTTATAGGAATTGCCAAGTTGTCATACCAACAGCGAATAAGATAACCAAAAATAAACTGGTTATTTGTAACCTTTGCATAATCGGTTTAATCTCGTAATTGACAACTAAACGGTCCCGATCTAAAACCTGTTGGGGTTTGATCCAGTTTTGACCGTCGTACCATCCCGATTCTTCATAAAAGATTACCGGAGAAGCTAGTCGATCGCGCACGTAAGACCAACCCAGGTACAAACGCAATACTAGTAGAACAACTCCTATACTTGCTCCTGCTGCTCCACACAAGACGAACTGAGCCGCATATTTGTGGGGAGGGAAACTTGAGTAAGCAACTGGCCCGGCTACTATCCAGGATAAACCCCATACCCAGGCTATTTTGGTTAGATAAAAGCGCATTGAAAGGCTACAATCGCGAAATAGCCACGAGCCTTTTAACTGTTCGTACTCGTTAAGCGGTTGCTGTTCGGTAGGAACCGGACAACTCGATACCTCATAATCAATCATGTTGGTTTACCTTCCCAGATGCCTGAAAATCTACACGTTCGGCATGACCCCAGAACGCTTCTAAATCGTAAAATTCTCTTTCCGAGGGCATCATAACGTGAACGATGACTTCACCGTAATCCAACAGTACCCAACTTGCTTCGGCTTTGCCTTCCGTTCGCAAAGGCTTGCGATCGCATTTCTCTTCGACCTCAATTTCTATAGTGTTGGCGATCGCCCTTACCTGTACGTTGGAATAACCACTCATCATGACGAAATAATCGGCGAGGTAAGATACATCTGTCACGCGAAGCACCAACAAATCGCCTGCTTTACGGTCTAGCCCTGCTTCTGCAATAGTTAAAGCTAGTTCTTTTACACTTAAATCTTCACTATCAAGCTGTTGAGAATCAATCGTGCGGTTAGTAACGGAAACAAATTCGGATTGCAAATCGGCTTGGAAATGATCGGACATTAAACCTTGCTCTGATAAATGTGGGTAAGATTTTCAGATTTGTCTATAGTAAGCGGGCAGCAACTGCGACGGTTAACTGCTTTTTATCGATCGTAATTGTTTCTTAAATACTAGCAAAAAACAGATATTCACAATTTTAATAATTTCATCATTCGCCACCGTAATTACACTTAATTAAATTTTTATGTCGAGTCGTAATTAATCGCGCTATAAATCAAGCGCGGACTATCCAGCAATTTTTCTAAGTGCGGTAGCAAATCAAATATACCGCTTTATCAATATTCTCTTGACTAATTTGTTTTAATAGTTGTAAAGAAGCTGTACTCCTCAACAAGTTCTATACTTCGGCTAAAAATACGATACAATTGCGCTATCTTGTATCCGGTCTACCTAAAGCGCGATCGGCTATGGTATTTAACCTTTGTGTATCTGACACACCAAATGTATTTCTAGCTACAATAGCACTGACATCTGCGTGCAAAAGATGGGGATTTACTTCAAATATTTGGTTTAACGTCATTTCGTTTGTTCGACTCTGAGAATATGCTTTACGCGCTCTGGCGGAACGTTTTGTGATAAATAAGTTAATATGCCGCGAACGCATCCCTACATGGTTTGCTCGTTAAAGAATAATTACAATTAAGACAGTCATAATATTATTGTAACCAACTTTTCATTTTAAGCTTTTTCAAAAAATTACAAAGTTTTACAAAAAATTAACCCCAACTGTAAAAACTGGGGTTGGACAATTATTTAATGGTAGATAATTATTGCAGTTATTCAAAAAAAAGCCTGCTCAGACTTCCTGCTTGGATACAATAGCGTCAATTGCAGAGCTATTTTCTTTTACAGATTCAAACAAAGACTCATAATTATTCAAAGCCTGCTCGAAAGCATATTGCTCATTAGCATATTTACGGCTGTTGTAACCTAAAGTTTTAACCTTCTCTGGATGCTTGTACAAGTCTAAAACAGCATCAGCCAAATCTGAAGGTTCTTCTGGGGGAACGAGAACCCCACCACCACTTTGTCGAATAGCTCTGGCAGCGGTTCCGTTGTCGGGAACGGATGCAATGATTGCGCTACCGCTAGCAAGTAAGACTTGAATTTTTGACGGCATATTAAAGGAAATCACATTTTTCTTTTGTACCACCAATCCAACATCAGCAGCAGCCAGCATTTCTGGTAAACGCTCTCTTGGTTGGAAAGGTAGAAGCAATACATTATCTGCACCACACTGATTGCAAACTTCGTGAAGTCGCTGCAATCCAGAAGCTTCGCCAACAATTACAAAAGCTATATCTTGAATATCCCGCAATAACGAGGCAGCTTTAACAACAGTTTCTAAACCTTGAGTAAGAGCAATATTACCAGAATATAAAACTACAAATTTATTTTCTAATTTATTTTCGGCGCGGAAAGCATTGTTTTCTTTTGGCATCGGACGAATAAAATTCACATCTACCCAGTTAGGAATCTGCACTATTTTATCGGGTGCTACATTTTTAGACACCAAATTATCTACGAATCCATCAGCGATAACGCTAATTTTATCGGCAGAGCGATAAGCAAATTTTTCTAAAATTGAAAATACCCGAATTAGGAATTTGTTTTTTAGTAAACCAACATGAACCGCAGCTTCTGGTAATATATCTTGTAGATTCAAAATTACCGGACATCTATGTAGCCATCCTAAAAGGGTAGTTGGTAAACAAACTGGTAAAGATGGTGATGTAGAAAGAATTACATCTGGTCGCCAGCCGAAAAGAGCAGGCATGAAGCTAGTTACGACAAAACTAGCATCTAACATGACTCTATCTAGCAGATTAGGTTGGGGGCGAATCCAAACATAGCTTCTTTGAATTTTTACGCCATTTTTATACTCTGTTAAATAAAACTTGCCTCGATAATCTTGATAAATTTTACGTTCCGGATAGTTGGGCATAGCTGTTACCACCCGTACTTGATGCCCTCTCTTAACTAAGCCCTCTGCCAATTCAGTCATCAAGGGAGCAATACCGATTGGTTCTGGATGGTAGTTATATGAGTAAATTAAAATTCGCATAGTAAAAAATCTCAGAACCTACTTATAGTTCTTTTAAAGACAACATTTATTTCTAAAATCGTTCCGCACTAAAAAAGCGCTTGTATTTTATTTTCCTTGCAATATCTTTTAACGTCAGTCTGTTTTCATTGAAGATTGAGTAAAACTTAATCCAGTATGAGCAGAATTACTGTAAAGGCGATGTCATTTATTAACTTACATTTCGATTTCTGATATCGTATAGATACTTAAGTGAAAGCATCAAAAAACTTAATTAACAGTGAAGCTAAGATATATTATTTTTTGTCAACAGGATTTTTACATAATCTATTAGAATTATGACAAAATATAATTAGCCTTCTTTCTTATTTAGCTCAAGTATATATATAAATTATTGCTTAATTGCAACTTTTTTTATTTATTTGTAAGTGTTTTAAATAACATTACTTACTGTAAAATTACTGATAGTGGTCGTCTTAACAATAATGCTGCTTGAGAGGGAAGAAACAGTAAAAGAAGCCTAAATTGTTTTTGTGAGATAACTAAAAAAAGAGATTTGAGTGGAAAATCCCCTTCAAACCTCTTCTTAATAAACATTTGGCTAATTAATGACTTTAAATTAAGTAAGACTGTAAGTTACATAGCACCGCTACTCTTATTAAATAGAATGGCAACTGTTTTAAAAATAAGCTTTAAATCATATGTTAGACTCCAGTTTTTTTGATACTGTAAATCTAAACGAATTACATCCTCAAAATTACGAATACTAGAACGTCCGTTTACTTGCCACTCCCCAGTCATACCAGGTTTAACATCTAAGCGTTGCCACTCAGGTACTTCATAGCATCCAACTTCGTCAGGTGTGGGTGGCCTGGTACCTACCAAACTCATTTCTCCTTTAAGAACATTCCAAAATTGCGGTAGTTCATCTAAACTAGTACGCCGTAGAAAACTACCCACCTTCGTGACTCTAGGATCTTTGTCTATTTTGAAAAATGCACCTTTAACTTGATTG
The DNA here is from genome assembly GCA_964395005.1 of uncultured Rivularia sp. Lineage (GTDB taxonomy): Bacteria > Cyanobacteriota > Cyanobacteriia > Cyanobacteriales > Nostocaceae > Rivularia. The sequence continues at coordinate 11,058 of CAYMZW010000081.1, read as the reverse complement.
AGCTTTTGGAGCTCGGCTTTTTTGGCTTCAGCATCTACACACATTGAGCGGAATTTCCACATTTTAAAACGCTTACCCATCCAGCCACAGCGAATTTGACCAAAGAAAATAGGGCCTGGATCGTCGATCTGAATTGCAATAATAATCGGAATAGATAATATTGCCGTAATTACCAAACCTGTTAAGGCACCTACAATATCAATAAATCGTTTTGTCCAAGAGCGTACAGAAGGATGAGTATCGGGCAGTTGCTCTTCTTGTTTTGTGGAATTTTGCGACTCTGTAAGTTCTCCTGCTTCAATTGTAAAGACATCAACCAAACCTGTAAGGTTGAGTACCGCCATAACTTGAGGAGTCACATTTTGCAGTACTAATTCAATCCCTTTTTCTTGAGCATTCTTGAAATTACTAACTAAAGCACCCAAACCACTACTATCCATAAAATTGGTTTGCCTAAAATCGATAATAATTTTTTTGGGAGTTGGATTTGCATTGATTAGTTCTTCACAAGTTTGCTTAAAATCTAGAGCTTCAAGCACGCTCAAACGAACGCTTACCTCTACTCTAACCGTGTCTTCTGATAATTTGACCGGAAAATTTACTTCTATAGGTTCGTTACCCATGAAACCTTGAACTTTAGTTGTCATATTAATGTTTACTACTTACATTACTCAGGTTCTAGGAACCGTTCAACTTAGCCTATTTATTAGCTGATAAGAAATAATTAGCTGAAAATTTAGTTTGAAATCGAATATTATCCACGACGGTTCACAATAGAACAAGAAGTCAACTAAAGTCGGTTAGTGTCATTCGATAAAATCGTTAGCATAGATTTAGTGAAAGCGACAACTTTTAACCGAAAGTAATGCTGATTTGAGGATAAACCACAAATCCGACCTCACAATTGAAATTTGTGTAAAAAACTTCTCTTATTGCATTGTTAAGCGCCTATATACCAAGACATTCATTTTATGACTACCAAAACTGCTGTTAACGAGAACGCTAGCCTGATAGAAGTCTTTTCCGCAATTCAAGGAGAAGGGTTGAATGTAGGAACCCGTCAAATTTTTATTCGTTTTGCTTTTTGTGACTTACGCTGCCACTTTTGCGATAGCGCTCATACTTGGAATGCACCTGCTACTTGTAGAATTGAGCAAACCCCTGGGTATCGCGATTTTGAAATTTGCTCTAATCCTGTGTCATTAACCATGTTAACCGAATGGGTTGAGCGGCAAAATATACCTCGCTTACACGATAGCATTAGCTTAACTGGAGGCGAGCCTCTACTCCATGCCAGGTTTCTGTCAAAATTCCTACCACAAATCACTGTAACCACTGGTTTACCTATATACCTAGAATCTGGGGGACATCGCCCGGAACAACTCGCTATGATTCTACCTTACTTGGACTCTGTAGGAATGGATCTAAAGCTACCTAGTGTTAGTGGTGAAAGTCGTTGGCGAGAACACGAAAACTTTCTCCGAATATGTAATGAAGCTCGAATTGAAGTATTTGTTAAAATCATTATTTCTCAAGATACAGATCCTGCCGAATTAAAACGTTGTGCTGAGTTAATCGCAGCCGTAAATCCAGCAATACCAGTATTTTTACAGCCTGTAACACCATTAAGCTCAACCGAACAATTTACCGATCTACCCGTACTTGCTCCGACTCCTAAACAGGTTATTGATTGGCAGGCTCTAATGAAAAAATTCCTTAAATCGGTTCGCGTAGTGCCCCAAACTCACAAGATGATTAGTCAGCTTTGAATCATACTGATAAATAAGCGTGAATATACTTAGATACAATGTGAAAAACCTCTATTTAAAGCTTGTTTAGAGCTACTATACCTTTACCAACAAAGTTTACAATGTTTCCGTATTTATGTTTAAAAAATTATTTTGTGAAGATATTACCAAGAAATAAAGAAGTTTCTGTAAACCCTTAATATCAAATAAATTTTATTCAAAAAGCTATACAAATGTAATTCAAGTTACTTAAAAAAACAATTGCTTAGCACATAAAAATAAAACCTAAGTATTTAGGTTGAAGTTTTTAAGCATAATGAATAATACTATTCTTTAGGTAGGAAGTAACTAGCTATACTTTTGAATATAAGATAATTAATGGTTGTGCTTGATTACTAAAACTATTAATCAAAGCGAATTATTTTTTTGCCAAAGAAAATAATCAAAAATATAATGCGGACTTTTGAAAAGCTAATTGGGTAGGGTTGGGGAATCCCCATCCCTACTTATAAATATCAATATCCGCCTTCATCCATACTTCTAGATTTAGATTTGGCTTTATTAGCACTGCGCTTGAGTGCAGAAAGTCGGGCTTCATATTTCGACCTTTGCCGCTTACTGGGAGATTTTTCAATTAAGGTTTTTAAAGCGCTACCTAAACTCTTGTAAGCGTTGGGCAAACTATAACCAAAGCGAGTTGCTAAAGCAATGGCTTTTTCATCTGCTTCAATTAATTCCCTTGCTACTTTTTCACCACTATTTTTTTGGAACAATCGCCAGCCAGAAACGCCACACAAAGCTAATGCAAGCACTAATAGCAAACCATCTTGTACCCACAATTCACCTACAGCACCGCCTAAACCTATTGCCAAGGCTGCCATTTCCCAACCATCTTTAGGGATAGTATCGTTTTGAATTCGAGCGACTTCATGCCAAAATAAAAGATTTCGCTGATCCATTGCCAACTCATCCCATTTTGCCAGGTCAATCTGAATTTCTACCTGATCTTTACCGATTTCTTCGCTACGAACCAGCGGTGGATTGACTTCGGTAGTACCTTCAACCGTAACCCAGCTTTGTAATTCTGGAGGTAATAAGCCTTTTAATCGCCGGAGTTCGCTCATTTCCGCTTTCGCCGAAGAGGTTGCGTAAGATGTCATAAAACCACTTACCGTCGTTTACTAAATTTTATATTGAGGTTCCCCTACAAGGAGTATAGCTACTATGATAGGCAATCCGATTTTATTCATTAGGAAACCTTCCGCGTTTTTTCCTTGCTTCCATTGCTTTTTCTAAGAGATCCAACAATCCAGGAGCTTGTTCTTGAATGCTCAATAACAGTCTTTCGCCTACTTCTACATTACCTGGGTCGTCACCTGTTTCCATCACTTCCTGAAGACGAGGTATTGCTACACTGTCAACTAGTTGAACTAACCCACTCAAGCAACGATTAAATTGTTTCTCGGTAAGCGTCGAATCTTCGATGGGAAACTCAATAATCGCACGAATTTCGCCATCAGACGGATCGTATTCCCATTGCAGCATCTTGGTTTCCCAAGAAATAACTAACATTGTTTGTAATATTGCGGCCTTATGCGGATGATCCTTCACCCCACTCAGCACTTGAGGTGCAAAGACTCGGAAAAATTTTCCATCCTCATCTAGCTGAATTACAATCAGAAAATCTTCAACGCGATCGCCTTCCACACCCGTAACAATACGATCTTCCTCTTCATCAATACGATAATCCCAACCTAGTTGATCGAGATACCCGCCAATTTCTTGCACGCTTACTGCCATAAAAAGCCCCTTTACAAAACCCTTTGTGCCGCTATTGCCAGATTTAGTTTAACAAGCTACGGGCAGAAGCTCATCAATCAAATTGCTACCATCTACCTTACTTTTTCATTTGAATTACGATTCTGTAACTAGTAATGGATGCAGCACTACATTGTCCGAAGACGAATAAGCCAATAATCTTCCTCCTCAAGATATATTTAAGATGGTCGCTAAAGATACTTAAAATATAACAAATTTTGCATAAATTCTAATTCTTAAATTTCAAGAATATGTATGATTATTCCGGCACTACAGCAGCCATAATCGAGCAAGCTAAAAATTTAGAGCAAGCTTTACCAATTAAAAATCAAGCTTGCGCCTCAAAATTCTTTTTTCAACCCAATCCAACTGAAAAAGTTTGTCTTTTCTTTCACGGATTTACCGCTGGTCCCTATCAATTTGAACCATTAGGAAAAGCATTATATGAAGCTGGCTATAATGTTCTAATTCCTTTACAACCAGGTCATGGAGTCGCGGGAAATTTTGATAGTGATAATCCTCCTCCTTTACCTTTGGAACGAGAAGTTTATTTAGATTATGCAAACTCGTGGTTACAAATTGCTCACAAACTCGGCGAACGAGTCATAGTTGGAGGATTATCCAGCGGTGGAACTTTAGCTGCTTGGCTGGGATTAGAATACTACCAAGAAATTGAAAAAACTATATTATTTTCTCCTTATTTAAGTAGTAAAAATGCAGTTATAGATTTTGCAGTGGAAACACTACCAATTTATTATGAATGGTTAAATAAAGATAATCCAGGTAATTTTGGCTATAACGGTTTTAAGGTTCCTGCATTACGAATATTTTTGGATATGGGTCAAGAAATCCTTGATAAAGTGAAAAATAATTCATCATCACCGATGTTTATTGTCACAAGTGAAAGCGATGCAGTTGTTAATCGTAACGATTTGAAAGAATTATTTGAATCGGTAATCAAGAAGCGACCTAAAACTTGGTATTTCTGCTTTGATAAACTTTTTGATATTCCTCATACAATGGGAACGGAACTCGAAGGGAATAATTATGTAGGTTTACTAAATACTGTGGCGAAAGCATATTTAGAAAGCGATCTTAGCTGGAATCAAGTTTTAGAAATTGGAAGTCAAATGTTACAAGGTCAAACTTTTGATAATGCTGTTAAGGATTTAGGTTTGATAGAAAAAGTTTCTCCAGATTTATCGGTGATGTTGGCTGTGATGGATAAGGAAGTTATTGTTGATTGAAAGAAACCCTCAGACTTAAAGTCTGGGGCTACAATAACAAAGCCTACCTGCGTAGGCTAAGAATCAGTAAAATTTGTACAGGTGTATTAGGATTCTACTATTCTCCTCCAGTAGCAATACCCATGAATATCGTAGCAATCACTAATCCGACACCAAATATTTTTTTAACTAAACTACTACCTTCTGCTTGGTAACTTCCGTTTTGTGCTACTCTTTCTTGTTGGTATATCTTATTGTCGTGCGCCCATATATCATCTGCTAATCTCTGACGCTGTTCATGTTCCCACTGTGTCATGATTCATGCCTCCAAAGTAGTTTTTATAACTTTTTTATTCAGTATAATCTCGCGCAAAAATGTTTTGATGTATTCTGATATACATCCTTGTAAGCTTAAATAATGTTCATATTTTCTAGTAAATCAACCGATGCTAGCCATGTTAGGTTAAACAGCATCGCCCGTAAATCCTATTACAGCAATCCGATACATACACTTTTCTATACTTCTTACCGTTGTTGATTCCTAATCAATTTTCGCTACTCTCCAGGAATCAAAAAATACAGAAGAATAATCGCCTAATCATCTGATAATACAAGCTATTCTTAAAATCACCTTAATTATCAATAGATATTGCAAAATCAATGTTTTTAGGTGGTAAGTTTGTAGATGTTGAACTATGCGATTATCATTCTTATAAAGATTTAGGTTTAAAGTCTATTCTCTGTGGTGAAGATGTTGATTAAAAAAAAGGAAATATTGGATAAAAGTAACTTCCTTACATTTTATAAATAATTGGTATTAGTATTTAAGATGTTGAAAAACCCGGCTTTTTCAAAAAACCGGGTTCCTTTATTTATTAATTCAAGAAGCCTGATTTTAGATTTTCGCTTCTTCTTTAACTAACTTATCCCAACCCAAATCTTTCAAGCTGTTATTACGACGCAAGGGACGAGTTACTAATTCTAAAATATCTCGCGCATTGGTAAAGCCGTGAATTTGAGCAAAGGTAAATTCTACCGACCATTTTGTATTTATTCCCCGCGCTTCTAAAGGATTAGCGTGAGCCATTCCGGTAATTACTAAATCGGGATGCAATTCGTTAATTCGCTGAATTTGATTGTAGTTATCTGGCTTTTCAACAATTCTCGGTAAAGGTACATTCATTTCATGACAAGTCTTTTCTAAAAGCTGTAATTCAGCAGCTTGATAGCGCTTATCCATGTAGGGAATACCGATTTCAGGAACTGTCATTCCGCAACGAACTAAGAACCTTGCTAAAGATATTTCCAGCAAGTTATCTCCCATGAAAAACACGGATTTACCGCGAATCAATTTCACGTAGTCTTCCAAGCTTTCCCAAATTTTCGCTTCTCTTTCGTCCAAACCTTTGGGAGTAATACCGAACACCGAACACATTTTCTCAATCCAAGCGCGGGTACCATCTGGCCCAATTGGGAATGGTGCGCCGATTAATTTACATTTACGTCGCCGCATTAAAGTTGTAGCGGTGCGGCTTAGAAAGGGATTGACACCAGCGACATAATACCCTTCTTCAATTACTGGCAATTCTGTAAATCTTTTTTCCGGTAGCCATCCCGTCACCTTGATACCTTGTCTCTTCAATTCCAAAGTCAACTGAGTGACAACTGGATCGGGTAAGGAACCAAAAAGAATTAAAGGTGGATGATCTACGTATTCCGAATCGGATTGAACGACTTCTTCTTTTTTCTTACCAAAATTAAGCAGCTTTTGAATGCCGTTACGTTCTTCTTTATTTTCTGCTGCTGGTGCTTCCTTGGGACAACGATTAGCCATTGCAGCTAACACGGTATCTTCTCCCTGAGTGAAAGCATAATCTAATCCATTTGCCCGCGCTACTACCACGGGAATGCCGATTTCGGACTCTAAACGGGGGGCAAGACCCTCCAAGTCCATTTTGATGATTTCAGTGGTACAGGTGCCAATCCAGACGATGACACTAGGATTGCGATCGCGTTTTATTTGCAAGCACAATCTTTTAAGTTCTTCATAATCGTTAAGCTGTGCTGAGATATCTCCTTCTTCCAATTCCGCCATTGCATAACGGGGTTCAGCAAAAATCATTACCCCCATTGCGTTTTGCAAGAAGTAACCGCAAGTCTTTGTGCCAATTACTAAAAAGAAACTATCTTCGATTTTTTGATATAGCCACGCGACGCAGCTAATCGGGCAAAAAGTGTGGTAATTACCTGTTTCACACTCAAAATTTAAAGCTTGTGGTTCAGCAACTGTCATTTTATTATCTCCCCTTTAATTTTTAAGTTAAGAGTAAGGAGTGAGGAGTGAGGAGTTAGGAGTGAAGAGTGAGGAGTTAGGAATAAAATTCAAGATTTATAATTTTTAATTCTTGATTCTTAATCCATAACTCATAACTCTTAACTCATAACTCATAACTCATAACTCCTAACTCCTAACTCCTAACTTTTTGTATTAACTGTTGGGGAAGAGACGGGCTATTTCCGAATCGTCAATAGAACCGTCTGTCATATCTTCCCCTGAAAATATTTCGTTATCTTTTTGTTTAGCTTCTTCGCCCCATACGTCTGTTAGGGCATCGCCGAAGCCAGTGCTATCACCATCTTTGAATTCGTCAAAGGAAATGTCGCCAAATGCGTCATCATCTGCACTTGGGGTTGGCGCGGATTCTTCTGAGTCGGATTGTTCTTCATCCAAAGACATATTAGATATATCTCCCAAACCTTCAGCTTGGATATCATCTAATCCGCTGTCTTCGCTACTCGAATTTTCCTCTAACTCTTGTCCACCCCAAGCTTCTTCTACCAAAGTTTCGTCTTGAGATCCCAAATCCATAGAATCTGCAAGATTATCTATTTCTTCAGAATCGTCCTGAAGGGAAGCAACACCAGTAAATTCGTCTGAGTTTTCATCTACGGAAAATTCTGACTCCGTGGCTTCTTCAGATACTGGCTGCATGGACTGTTCTCCAGTGGCTGTATCCGGATCGAAGTGCAGATCGAGTACTTCAATCAAGGTGTCAGCATCTGCATTCAACTTGGAAAACGGCAGCATTAACTGCGCTAATTTCGGTTCCAGGGCGTTTGCTACTCCCAGGATGAGGTATGAAGACGGGCGCTTACCACCATCGGGTGTGTAAACCGAATCCACCTCCATGTGTAATTTAATCCAGTCGCGATTCGATGCGTAGAATTGCAACCATTTCTGCTTTAACGAATCTGTGAAACTATAAAAGAAAGCCATGTTATCTCCTCATCCTGAGAAATAAACTAATGATTTATACAATCATTAAGTCTAGTTCCTCTTCGGGATTAGGAACCTGTGGTTTACTCGGATTTAGATAAAAATCTGACAACAATGAGAACAATTCTCGATCTGGAGAATCCTGTGGAACTACCCCCTCGGGACGCGCCAAAAGCTGATCGGCAATGCTCAGATAATAGTCACAGACGAAGTTTAACGAAGGTTCTGTCTCCGCCATTTCAAACAAAGTCTTACCTTTCACTCGGGAAACACGGATATCTTCTATCAAAGGTAGAACTTCTAAAACTGGCATGGGAACGGATTCAATATATTTTTCAATTAAATCGCGTTTTGAGGTGCGGTTGCCAATTAAACCTGCCAGTCTCAGTGGATGAGTCCGGGCTTTTTCTCTTACGGAAGCGGCAATACGGTTAGCAGCAAATAATGCATCAAAGCCGTTGTCAGTCACGATTAGACAATAATCGGCATAGTTAAGCGGTGCTGCAAAACCACCACAAACAACGTCACCAAGAACGTCGAACAAGATTACATCATACTCGTCAAAAGCGTTAAGTTCCTTGAGTAGTTTTACGGTTTCTCCAACAACGTAACCGCCACATCCAGCACCTGCGGGAGGACCGCCAGCTTCTACACAATCAACTCCGCCATAACCCTTATAAATTACGTCTTCTGGCCAAATATCTTCGTAGTGGAAATCTTTTTCTTGAAGGGTATCAATAATTGTCGGAATCAAAAATCCTGTCAAGGTGAAAGTACTATCGTGTTTGGGGTCACAACCAATTTGTAGAACTTTTTTACCGCGCTTGGCTAAGGCAACGGAAATATTACAACTTGTTGTGGATTTACCGATTCCGCCTTTTCCGTAAACTGCTAGTCTCACTGTTGTTTCCTCTTAATAGTTTCTTTTCAAATTGACTTCATAACTTTCCTTTACCAAGACAGATAAAGGGTTGCAACGTATAGGTCGTTTTTGCTCGTTAATGACCAAGTTACACCCAAAACAAAAAAGGTTTTAGATGATAATTGTGTTTATAGCGGATTAAATGTGGTTCATTACTTAATATTTAAAACACTATTCTCTGTAAATGTCTATCAGTCGTTAAATTAACGTAATAATAGTTTTTGTTTATTTATTTATATAAAAATAGTTACAATGAGCAAAAATTTGAAATCTCATCAATATATGTATGCTCGGTATGCTGGTAAATTTTATTCATTGCCAAGCAGTATAAGCCTTACTGAATAGACTTTTAAAGGCGATTACGAGTATATAGATGCCTGTAACCCTATTTTTTGATTAAAGAAGCGGCTAATTTGAACTAGTTACAATTTAAATCTGGAAAAACCTTGGCTTAAAAAATAGAGCGATCGCCCACATCTAAGCGTAAGAATACTTAGTTTTATTTTTGAAAATTTTCAGTACTATCGGTAAAACTATTGAGGAGCGCCAATCTCTTTTAAAAACAATGTTTTTCCAGCTTTTAGCTTGCTGCGTACCTAAGTAAATACTCGCAGTCTTCACAGAAACAATTTAATTAAAAAAATTAGCCTATTGCAACGAGTGGGTTGAAAAGGGCATTTACTCAATTTTAAAATTTTAAAGTCTTATGAGATTGAGATTCAAATAGAGGAAATTAAATCCAGTAATGTTAAAAAACATCACATTTATAGAAATAGACTAATTTATTGGGAATTTTGCACTTAAATAATTTTCCTACCGATAAATTTGGCAAGATATAAATATAAATCTAAAAATAAGCTTACGTTTATAGCTTTTTCTTTAAAATGTAATATGTCAGTAAGTCTATCGATCAAAATCTAATTAAGGGCTGAATTTTGAACTATATTTTATGCAAGAAAATAATTCCGTTTAGGAAAATTTCAGCAAGCATCTTCTTCCTTAATTTGCGCCATTTCTTGTAAAGACTGCCAACCCGGTTGCCAATTAGATCGATCTTGCAACAACTTGGCATTAATCCAAAAACGAACTTCAGCATCGCAAGAAGCAACCATTTCTGCATATACCCACTTAGCTTGGTTTTTGCGGTTGATAACTTGAAAATGCCGCCAACCATCAATTTTTTGACTAGATGTCCACTTAGAACCCAGTAGATAAGGAAATTTTTGTTTTTTAGCCATTTTCTTGTCGTGGTTTTCTCGTAATTATGTTAACTCTTTGTGGGGCATGGGGCATGGGGCATGGGGCATGGGGAAGAGTTAGGAGTTAGGAGTTAGGAGTTAGGAGTTAATAATTGAAAACTCAGAACTATTAACCACTAACCATTAACAACTAACCACTAACAACTAACCACTGACAACTAACAACTAACAACCAACTTTAGGGAAATACCACAAACTAAGGGGGTGAACACCGATCCTGTAAACTGCACGCTTATTTTTAGAATGTTTTATAGAAATATTTGTTTATTTTTGATTTTTTTGTGGCATTAAAATCGTTACTTTTTTACAAAGACTATGCAACCTACTAATCCAAATCAATTTACTGAGAAGGCTTGGGAGGCTATTACTCATACTCCCGAAACTGCAAAACAATATCAACAGCAGCAGATTGAAAGCGAACATTTAATGAAGGCTCTGCTGGAGCAAGATGGATTGACTACACCCACTTTCACGAAGATGGGTGCGAATCCGACCAAAATCAAGGAGCGCACGGAAGAGTTTATTAAAAGTCAACCAAGGGTATCGGGTAGCAGTAGTTCTGTATACTTAGGACGCAGCTTGGATACGCTTTTAGATAGAGCGGATGGATACCGTAAGGAATTTGGTGACGAATATATTTCTATCGAACATTTATTGTTAGCTTATGCTAGGGACGATCGCTTCGGTAAAAGCTTATTTAAAGAATTTGGTATAGACGAAAGAAAATTAAAGGAAACCATTAAGCAAATAAGAGGGAGTCAAAAAGTGACTGACCAAAATCCAGAAGGTAAGTATCAATCTCTGGAAA
>CAYMZW010000080.1:16959-19187 GCA_964395005.1 uncultured Rivularia sp. | reverse complement strand
GCAAAATCATGATGTAAACCGCAGGGTGCGAGTAAAACCAGAACATATGCTGGTAAACTACCGGATTACCGCCACCAGTTGGGTTAAAAAATGCGGTTCCAGCAATTAAGTCAAAAGATAGTAGAATTAGTGCGCCTGCTAGTACTGGAGTTGAAATTAAAACCAGTGCTGAGGTAGCCAACATTGCCCAGCAAAACAACGGTAATTGATGAAAACCAATACCAGGGGCACGCATTTTTAACAAAGTTACCAAGAAATTAATGGCACCCAAAATTGATGAGGTACCAAGTAGCAGGATACTACCAATCCAAATCGCTTCCCCAACTTGCCCGGTAACTAAACTCAACGGAGGATAGGAAGTCCAACCCGCATCCGGTGCATCACCAACAAGCAAACTGCTAATTAGCAATATCCCAGAAGGAGGAACCATCCAAAAAGCGAGGGCATTTAATTTAGGAAATGCCATATCCTCAGCCCCAATCATCAAGGGAATCAGGTAATTAGCAAAACCCGCACCCACAGGCACAATCCACAGAAAAATCATGATTGTGGCGTGCAGCGTAAACAAACCGTTGTAAAGTTCCGGGCTGACAAAATCCGACGCAGGAGTCCGTAATTCCGTGCGAACCAAATCCGCCATTAACCCACCGATACAGTAAAAAACGAATGTAGTAACTAAGTACTGAATTCCAATTACCTTATGGTCGGTATTAAAAGTAAAATACTCCCACCATTTTCTTTGACGATGATGCGAAGTATCAGCCGTATGGGCTGATTCCAACTGTGCTTGTGTCATAAAAATTTTTGTTAGTTGTTAGTGGTTAGTGGTTAGTTGTTAGTTGTTAGTTGTTAGTTATTTTTAGGACTTACTCAGCTATAACGTCAAATATAGTGTTTCAGACATTCTAGATCCCCCCAACCCCCCTTAAGAAGGGGGGCTTTATTAAGTCCTAATTTTAATAATTCCTAACTCCTAACTCCTAACTCCTAACTACTCATGAATTTGGTGTAACATTTCCGATGAAATTCCCATTTCACTGGTATAGGGAGCAAGGAATTCATCTGCTGACAATTGTTCGGGGTTAACAGCAACTGCTTGGTTAAATGTTTCTTTACTAGCAACTTGCTGCTCTTTAACCCAATTATCGAAATCTTCAGGTGTTTGAACAATAACTTTGGTATTCATTGCACCGTGGTAAGGGCCACAAAGTTCGGCGCAAATGACTTTGTAATCGCCTGCTACTTTGGGTGTAAAGCGAAGTTCGGTATTTGTACCGGGGATCAAATCTTGCTTAAGGCGAAATTCTGGCACCCAAAAAGCGTGAATTACATCATTTGCCGCCATATCGAGTTTTACTTCTCTACCAATGGGAACGTGCAACTCACCTGAAAAAACATTACTGTCAGGATAGTTGAACAAGAAAGCATACTGCAAACCAGTTACTTTTACCACTAAATCAGGCTGTTTACCTTGATTTTCAGGACTAGCGCCTACTTTAGGAGCAACTACACCCACGCCAGAAGCATTTTCTTTATCGGGGAGCTGGTCGATATTTCTAACTTCAGAAGCCGAGTCCAAAGTTGCTGCAATAGCTGCCCCAGGCATTGAAGTGGCTTGTGGAGCTATGGGAGATTCCTGAACCGTAACCGGATTAAACCCGCCTATTTCGTTGTATACATCAAAGCTATAAACAGAAATACCTAAAACAATAATAGCTGGAATTGCCGTCCAGAGAATTTCTAACGGTACATTGCCATGAATTGGCTCAGCATCGGTATCATCTCCTTTACGTTTACGGTACCTAATGGCACTAAAAATCAAAACACCTTCAACGATGAGAAATATACCCACAGAAACAGTCATCATCGCATTAAACAAGCCATCCACTAGAAAAGCTTCATCAGAAGCTGCCGTTGGAAGCAAACCATGATTTTGACCTAGCCAGAAACTGGCTACTGTCAGCAGGATACCAACTAATAACGTCCAAATTGTACTTGGAATATTCACGGTTAATAACAGTTAACAGATTTACTAAATTATTTAGAACTACTCACATACTAAGTTAATGCACGGTACTAGCATTGAGTGTAACAAGTAAAAATCTTTATTATTTTTTATGGTAGCGGTTGGTGGTTAGTTGTTAGTTGTTAGTTGTTAGTGGTTAGTGGTTAGGAGGGGGGAGAGGGGGAAGATGGGGAGAGGGGGAGAAATAAAAATTCTTAACTCC
>CAYMZW010000080.1:0-16859 GCA_964395005.1 uncultured Rivularia sp. | reverse complement strand
TAACTCCCAACTACATCCGTTGCCTAACTCCCAACTACATCCGTTGCCTAACTCCCAACTACATCCGTTGCCTAACTCCTAACTCCTCACTCCTAACTCCTAACTCCTAACCATTTCCAATCGATCGCAACCTAAAAAATCTCTAAAGCTTTTGGCTACATTTCTGATTCGCGATCCAGAGTATAAGTAAAGGGTTATTTCCAATCTTGGTGTTTGCGCTAGGGTGGAGATGAGTTGATACGCGATTCAATAAATGAAAATGTTGTAGCTCGGCTTTTCGGGCATAAGAAGAAGGTACAGTTGATGAGCCAATTTGTTTTAGAACAAAATGAAGTTGCGACTGAGCAGCAACAATCCCAAAAAGATAGAATTCGTCGTCTTGTGTGGAAAATGGCGATCGCTACTTTGATTTTGATGGCGATCGGTAGCGCTACCCGCGTGATGAATGCTGGACTTGCTTGTCCGGATTGGCCGCTTTGCTATGGGGAACTTGTGCCTACTAAACAAATGAATTTCCAAGTTTTCCTAGAATGGTTTCACCGGCTGGATGCGTCACTAATTGGGTTCAGTGCCATATTTTTAGTAGGAACTTCTTGGTGGAATCGTCGTTCATTACCTAAATGGCTGCCTTGGGCTTCTACGTTTGCGCTGTTTTTAATAGTCTTCCAAGGTATTTTGGGAGGACTTACTGTTACTCAACTTTTGCGGTTTGATATTGTTACCGCTCATTTGGGAACTGCATTATTTTTCTTCATAACTTTGCTAGTTATTGGTACGGCACTTACACCTTACAAAGCGACAGGACAGGGTGGTAAATTACCTGCAATATCTTTTACTGCTAGCGTTTTGGTTTATTTACAAAGTTTGTTAGGTGCCTTAGTAGGTTCGCGTTGGGCTTTGCACCAATGCTTTGGAGGGGATCAGCTTTGTACCGTCATGTACACCCATATTTTCGGTTTATTGCCGCCAACTATTGCGACTTTAGCCTTGGTATTTGTATCGTGGCGCACCCCAGCACTACATCCAGCCTTGCGAAAACTAGCCTCGATTGCAGGTGGGTTACTAATATTACAAATTGTCTTAGGATTTGCCACCTTCCGATTACACCTTCAAGTAGAACCTCTAACCGTCACACATCAGTTGATTGGAGCTTCTTTATTAGGTTCATTAGTAGTTTTCACAGTACTTGCAATCCGCGATTGGATGGACACCCGTAGTATTTCCGGTTACAACCAAGAATTGAATTCATCTGCTACAAGTGATGTTAGTTGTTAGTGGTTAGTGGTTAGTTGTTAGTTGTGAATTAATAACTGATAACTGATAACTGAAAAGTTCGACGCTAACAGCCTGCAATGGCAAAAACAGCATATAAATTGTTAAAAAATAAGGAACGATTACCAAGATGATTGAGACAAATGTCTCTCCACGACACTCGACGTTTTTACAAGTTATTCAAAGTTACTACCAGCTAACTAAACCTCGCATTATCCCTTTGCTGTTGATTACTACTGCTGGAAGTATGTGGATAGCTGCATCGGGAGAAGTAAATCCTATATTGTTATTAGTAACTCTTGCTGGTGGTACTTTAGCGGCTGCTAGCGCCCAAACAATCAATTGTATTTACGATCGCGATATTGATTACGATATGGAGCGTACCCGCCATCGCCCCATTCCTTCTGGTAGAGTACAACCCCGCGATGCTTTAATTTTTGCCATCGTTTTAGGTATCGCTTCTTTTGCGCTGCTGAGTATATTTGCTAATTTGCTTTCTGCTTTCTTAGCAATGTCTGGGATTGCTTTTTACTTGTTGATTTACACTCATTGGCTAAAGCGCAACAGCACTCAAAATATTGTGATTGGGGGAGCGGCAGGAGCAATTCCCGCTTTAGTTGGTTGGGCTGCCGTGACTGGTACTTTAAGTCCAACTGCATGGTTATTATTTGGTATTGTCTTTGTTTGGACACCACCACACTTTTGGTCTTTAGCATTGATGATTAAGGATGATTACGCATCTGTAAACGTACCAATGCTACCAGTAGTTGCTGGAGAAGAAGCAACAGTCAAGCAAATTTGGTGGTATACCCTAATTACAGTTGCAGCAACGTTTTTACTGGTTTATCCTTTGCATTCAGTAGGAATTATCTACGCTATTATTGCTTTGTGTTTGGGAGCGGTATTTATTCGCAAAGCATGGCAATTATTACAAAATCCTCAAGATCGCCCTTCGGCTAAAGGAATGTTTCTTTATTCCATTTCTTACATGATGTTGTTGTGTTTGGGTATGGTAATTGATAGTCTGCCCGTAACTCATCGCGTTGTAGCTTTTTTTGGGGATAAATTGAATTTATTGGTTGGTTGAGGGTTAGTTGAATTAAGCTTAGATTTAAATTATAGAAACCCGGTTTTTTGAAAAAACCGGGTTTTTGAATAGCTGGTTTGTAGTTAGCACTTTAGTGCTTTCATAAGAGCGATAAATCGTCAACTACGAACCTCGAACAAAAGGTTTGTAGTAGCAACTTTAGTCCTTTGATGAAAGCGATAAATCGCCAACTACGAACCTCGATCCATTAATTCTCTCACCGTACTTTCCCACCTTTGCGTCACAATCGCCACAATTGAAAGAAAATCTTGTTCTATAATTTGTTCTGGTTTTTTACGGATATACCATTTCCATTTACCGCGATTTTTACTTCTATCCCACCACTCTGGTGTCGATAAAAGATAATAAATATCTTCAAAAGTTGTATTGCGACTGCTAAAGGCTGTAGAAATAGATTTTTTAACTAAACTTTCATTTAATTCTATATAGATCGAAAATAACATTAGATCGTATAAATCTTTAGGTCGCCAGCGCTTAAATCCTTGTTCTACTAACCCGTGCAGCTTCCAGCCAAACATGGTTTCTGGAGTCGCAGCCTGCAATTTATATTTATTTGATTCATCTGCAATCAACATTGGATAATCAATCCATTGCGGTGGTGGAACTATTGGATCTCCAAAACCAATGTCAATTTGAATATTTTTTTGATAGTCTTCAAACGCAGCATTTATATTAACTCGCGCTCCCGGAAATTCGGTTTCTAACCAAATTCCTGTAACTTTTAAGGAATCAATATCAAATTCAACTCCATCTACAAAATTTGTATTTTTATCTGTATTTTTTAATATATTCCTAAATTCTTCTTCCGTCTTTTCAATTGAGAAATCGTATAAACCTAAAAAATCAACATCTTCAGCAATTCTTCTTTCTGACGGAACCCAAAGTCGAGTTAGCATTCCGCCGCGTAACACTAATTCCGAGGCATAAATAGAATTAGAAACTCGACGTAAAACGCTTTCAAGTAAATGGTAAGTTAATATTTCTTCCCATGAACGATTTGTATTGTTAGCTATTTTTAATAATTGATTTTTAATTTCTTTCATTTTAAGATAACAGGGAATAGGGAACAAAGATAAATTCATTTTTTACTCGCTACTTATTACTTATTCCTAACTCCATCCGTTGCCTAACTCCATCCGTTGCCTAACTCCATCCGTTACCTAACTCCATCCGTTGCCTAACTCCATCCGTTGCCTAACTCATTTTATCCATCCAGCATCTAAATTTAAGTTGCTGTCGTAAACTGTATATTCTCGCTGCTGTTGAGAAAGCTTGTATCCTTTAGATTTGAGATGTAAAAGTAAGTTATCAAAGCGTTTTTGAGCAGATTTGTATCCCACACCATATGCTCGCATGGTGATAAATCGCTGCTGTTTTCCGTAAGCAAGTTTTTTAAAAGCATTTGCTGATAGATAAGCTTTGTGCTGCAAACAATATTTTCTCAGTATTTCTAAATTTTCATCTGCTGATAAAATCGCTTTGACATGAAACTCGAAATAATTACTTTTAGGTAATGTTTGCGCTTCAATATCCGAAATAGGAATATCTTGATTACTCACCATCGCTTCAATTTTGATGCGAGTAATTGCAAAGTCTGCATTAACTATTTTTTGAGATATTTGATTTATTTGTTGTAGTACGTCTTTAAAAGCGCCGTGATGACAAGATGCACTCATCAACTGAGAAGGAGTTGCACCTTCAGGTAGCTCTATAAATACGCATTTAACGTCTAAACTTTGACAAAGTTGGTTAAATTTTTCTGTTAATGCTGAATTATCAGCTTTTACGGTGATATGCGCTTCAAATATACCTCTATAACTAGGTTGCATCAGCTAGTAGAAAGGTGGATAGTGCGGTGATGACATTTTTCGTTACCTACATATTGTCTTGTAGTATAATTGTAATATTAAATGTCTTTAATGGCAAATCAGTTTGAACCATTATGATGGTGGAAATAAGTACTCTAATTATTTCTATAATTTACAAAAATAAAAAACAAAAAATATCATTAGGAGTCTTCTTAATTACATATGTACTAAGTGAAGAGACTATCTAAATGCAAAGAATTCGTAGCGCGATCGCGTCAACTATAGGGATAACTATTCTAGGCTTTACTACAGCAGCAAATGCTTACCCACAATTAAAGTATGTGCGTATCGAGCTTAATTCAGATGTGGATGAGTGCGTGCAAAAGAGCAGCAATGCTTTAAGAAGGAATAGGTTTGAATATCTGGAAGTACATCAAGATAAACGTTACAACTACAACTGGATGAAAGGTTATAAGCCTGACATGAAAGTGATTGTGGACTGTAAGCAAGTTTCCAATCGAAAAACTTATGCAACAATCATGTTTGCGGGAGAAGGCGCAGTCAATCATAAGGAAATCGATAGAGAAATTGCTAATCTCAGAAAATCAATACAAGGGGCATCTTTAAATGCTTCTAATCAACCAACTCCGATGAGTGAAGAACAATTCGCTAGCTTTATGCAAGCTTTTACACGGGAATTAAATAAACCCTTTGATTCCAAACCATTGAGATTTCTTGCTCAACCATCGAGAACGAGTTATTTTACTGCTCAACAAGTACGAGAAATTGCGAAAAAATTGTCAGGTCCTTTTTCAGACAGCCACAAACGGCAATTGGAAGCAGCAGTGATGTTATATCCAAGGGTTGTAGATAAATCAAATTGGTATTTGGTTGATGATATTGTAGTCTCCAAGAATCAGCTTCGCGCTCGTATTGAAAATTTAAAAACCCAAAAAGACTCAGGAGTAAATACTTCTAATCAATTAGATCCGATGAGTGAAGAACAATTCGCTAGCTTTATGCAAGCTTTTGAACGTGAATTAAGAAAATCCTTTAATTCCAAACCGCTGAGATTTCTTGCTCAACCATCGAGAACGAGTTATTTTACTGCTCAACAAGTACGAGAAATTGCGAAAAAATTGTCAGGTCCTTTTTCAGACAGCCACAAACGGCAATTGGAAGCAGCAGTGATGTTATATCCAAGAGTGGTAGATAAATCAAATTGGTATTTGGTTGATGATATTGTAGTCTCTAAGAATCAGCTTCGCGCTCGCATTGAAAATTTAAAAATTAAGCAAAGTCGATAATTGTTAACAATAAAAATTTGAATACCATTTTTTCGAGACCTTTTGGTCATCAAATCATACTTTGCCTGTAGTTATGGTATGATTTTAAATTAATTTTTTTTATTTAATTAGACTGAAAAAATTTTTAAATGCTAAAAATATGGGATAATTAAATAAATTGAATATTTTTATATATAATCGAACATTTGTAATTTTTTTTGATAAAGCCTGCCTCCCCATTATAAAAAAATATTTATAAGATTTATAATACCACGGAAGCATTACTAATAAAAAATTTCGCGCTATGTTAATCTGAAAATTATTTTAATTTTTTTTGAGTCATTATATATACCTTCCTGAGGATAAAGTAAGTAATTGTCTCATTATATGCGGGATTATATAAGATGCGTTTGTAATTAATAAAACGTCTAAATTATTAAGTAAGACCAATCGCTTGTTTTTGACAACCGACAAAGTTGGCTAAGGACAATCCTGATTTACGTTAGACGTAAATTATATCTCAACTATCAAACTTAACCTTCAATTTTGCTAACGTGGTCATATAAAGGAAAAATTACTTTATCTGAAGCCCGATAAAGAGAGGTTTAATATGGCTACTATAAATCTGCGTCGAACTGAAAATGTTAGCGGCGATTTTTATGTTGATACTACCTGCATTGATTGCGATACCTGTCGCTGGATGACTCCAGAAGTGTTTACTCGTGAAGTTGGAATGTCGGCGGTACACCATCAACCAACGGATGAAAAACAAAGATTAGCGGCGCTTCAAGCTTTATTATCTTGTCCTACGGCTTCAATTGGTACTGTTGAAAAACCGCGAGATATCAAAGATGCTCAGTCAAGTTTTCCGATTTTGGTAGAAGAAAACGTTTATCATTGCGGCTACCATTCGGAAAAGTCTTTTGGTGCTGCTAGCTATTTGATTCAATTACCCGAAGGCAATGTTTTAGTTGATTCTCCTCGATTTACGCCACCTTTGGTAAAGCGTTTGGAAAAAATGGGCGGAATTCGCTATATGTATCTGACTCATCGAGATGATGTTGCAGATCATCAAAAATTTGCCGAACATTTTGGTTGCGATCGCATTCTTCACTCGGAGGAAATTAATTCAAATACTCGGGATGTAGAAATTAAGCTCAGCGGTGAAGAACCTTTTAAACTATCTGATGAATTGTTAATTGTTACTGTTCCGGGACATACTAAAGGGCACACCGTTTTACTTTATAAAAATAAATTTTTGTTTACCGGAGATCACCTTGCTTGGTCAGATCGATTAAAACAACTGGTAGCTTTCCGAAATTTCTGCTGGTATTCTTGGGATGAATTAATTAAATCAATGCCAAGATTAACTAATTATTCTTTTGAATGGATTTTACCAGGTCACGGTCGGAGGTATCATGCCGATGCCCAAAAGATGCAACAAGAATTAATAAAATGTATTGATTGGATGAAAACTGTTTAGCGGTTTAAACGTGTTGTTTGACTAAGCAGAATTATTTATTGGCTTTGGCTACAGTTGCAAGTCAACAATTATACACGTATAATTTTGACTGCTTAGTTATAATCCTACTTATTAGAATATTAAGCAGTCAATTAATTTTTATTAAATTTTGATTAGATACTTAACGGTTTAAGAGAATAATTAATATTTTATATTTTTTTAAGATTCAAATATATATCCTGTATTTAGGCGGTTCCAGTAAATAAGCTTGCAAATTAATCGGTAGTAAAATATCTCATGACCTCTACCTCCGAAAATCTACAAGATCATCGCAAAGAAAATTATGACTTTTTTGTTGTAGGAATTGGTGCGTCTGCTGGAGGGCTGCGTGCTTTGGAAGAATTCTTTGCGAATATGCCTGCTGATAGCGGGGCTGCGTATGTTGTGGTTCAGCATTTATCACCAGATTTTAAAAGTTTGATGAAGGAATTGCTAGGACGAACTACGAGAATGGAGATTTTTCGGGTAGAAGATGGGATGGAAATCAAGCCAAATTGCGTTTACTTGATTCCTCCAGGTCAAAATTTAGAAGTTAGAAATCGGCATTTGCTGTTACAGCGTCAGGATAGAGAACGCCCCGGACCTAATTTTCCCATTGATATATTTTTACAGTCTTTGGGTGAAGATGCTCGCGATCGCGCTATTGGTGTGGTGCTTTCAGGTACTGGTAGCGATGGTTCGGAAGGTTTGCGGATGCTCAACGAATCCGGCGGCATTGGCATGGTGCAAGATCCTGCCACAGCTGAGTTTGACGGAATGCCGACTAGTGCGATCGCTACCCGAATTGTCGATAGTATCGGCTCGCCGTTAGAGTTAGCAGAAGTGATTTACGATTTTGTGAAGGCACCTGCTAATGAAGAAAGAAATAACGAACCGCGCTCTAAGTTAGCGCTAGATTCTTTTAGGTTGGGGCAAATTACTAATATTCTTAACCGCCACCAGCACATCAATTTTACCCATTACAAACCTTCTACTCTTTCTCGGCGGATTCATCGCCGCTGCTTGATTACGGGGTACCACAACATTGATGATTATATTGGGCGGTTGCAAATCGAACGCAAAGAAAGGGAAATTCTTTGTCAAGATTTACTAATTAGTGTAACGAAATTTTTCCGCGATACAGCAGCTTGGGAATATCTGGAAACAAATGTACTTCCGTCAATTCTTGAAAAAATTGAGTGGGGAGGAGAACTTAGATGTTGGGTAAGCGCTTGTGCTACAGGAGAAGAAGCTTACACTTTGGCGATATTAATAGATGAAGCCATTGCCGATTTAGATAAACAAATCAAAGTTAAGATTTTTGCCACAGATATCGATCGAATCGCTTTAGAAAAAGCTGCGAATGGAATTTACCCAGAAAGTATTGCTAAGGATCTCAATCCCGAACGTTTAGAACGATATTTTATTCGTCAAGAACAAAGTTTTCAAGTATCGAAGGAATTGCGAGAAAAGTTAATTTTTGCACCTCACGACTTGACAAAAGATGCTAATTTTACTCGGATGCATCTTATTACCTGCCGCAACGTGCTGATTTATATGCAGCCGCAGCTACAGCAGCAAGTATTACGCAATTTTCATTTTTCGTTGGTACCTAAAGGCTTTTTATTACTCGGAGATGCAGAAACTGTAGCATATTTCGAGGATGAACTTGTACCAGTTGAAAAAAAATATAAGATTTATCAAAAAGCTAGGGATTCTCGGCTGCCGCTACCCATAAGAGGTGTAGAAAACTTTTCAAAACATATTTTATCCCAACCTTCTGTGAAGCAAGCAATTCAATCAAGTAAACAGCCGATGCTCGAAGCTGCTTTAAATAACTTGCTAGGGCAGCAAAAAGCAACTTGTCTGTTGGTAGACAAGAATAATCAAGTAGTCTATATGTTTGAGGATTTGTGCAAGGTACTCAAATTTCCTACAGGTAATCCGACTACAGAAGTAATTAAATTAGTTATTCCGCCGCTGCAACTTCCTCTTAATACTGCATTGCGACGCGCTCAAAAAGAACATAATGCTGTTGCATACACCGGAATTAAAGTTACTGATGGTGAGACAAAACGTATTCTCAGCTTAAAAGTCAGCTACGAACAAACAAGTAAGACTGCTGGTGATTTTTTGATGGTGACAATTGCTGAAGAGGCAGAAGTTGAAGCCGTTGTTGAAACTAAACATTTTGAAGCAGATAGTGAAGTATCCAATCGGATATTAGATTTAGAATATGAATTGCAGCAAAGCCGCGAAACTTTACAAGCAACTATTGAAGAGTTAGAAACTACTAACGAAGAGCAGCAAGCCACTAATGAACAATTAATTGCTTCTAATGAGGAATTGCAAAGTACTAACGAGGAACTGCATTCGGTAAACGAAGAACTTTTCACTGTAAATGCCGAATATCAATCCAGAATTCAGGAATTAACCGAATTAAATGCTGATGTCGATAATTTGCTGCAAAGTACCGATATTGGTGTTGTATTCCTAGATAAAGACTTAAGAATTCGTAAATTTACTTCAGCAGCCACAGCAGCGATTAATTTAGTTGATGCAGATATTGGTCGTCCTCTACAGCATATTACCAATAACATCAATTTTGCCGAATTTATGAATTTAGTAAACTCAGTTGTCAACTGTGGAGAACCGAAGCAAAGAGAAGTTAAATTAAAATCTACAGGAAAACATTTGTTAATGCGAATTTATCCCTATCGCCAAGCAGATAAATGTTGTGATGGGGCAGTGTTAACCTTTGTAGATGTTAATGATATTAAACAAGTTCAAGAAGAGCTTCAGCGAACTTACAACGCATTAGAGAAAAAAGAACAACAGCTACAGGCAGTTTTAGACAATACTGCATCAGTAATTTACATTAAAGATGTGGAAGGACGTTATTTGCTGGTTAATAAACAGCTTAGTGTAGTTACTGGTTTGCAGCCAGAACAATTTTTAGGTAAGACAGATAGCGATTTGTTTGCTCCAGAAAATTATCAAGTATATGTAGATAACGATCGGAAAGTTATTGCCCAAAAAACTGTTTTAGAATTCACAGAAATACTTCCCCAAGCTGACGGCGAAAATCATACCTATATTTCCATCAAAGCACCTTTATGCGATGAGGAAGGGGAACCTTATGCAATTTGCGGAATTTCCACCGACATAACCAAACAAACCTCTACCCAAGAAAAACTAAATCAAATTAATGCCGAACTTGTTCGCGCAAAGGAAATAGCAGAAGCAGCCAACTATGCTAAAAGCGAGTTTCTCGCTAGAATGACTCACGAATTGCGAACTCCCCTCAATGCAATTTTGGGTTTCACGCAAATATTAAATAGAAATCCTAAATTAGAAAACAAACAAAAACAGTATTTAGATACAATTCTTCGTAGCGGCAAGCATTTACTCGAATTAATCAACGATATTTTAGATATTTCCAAAATAGAAGCTGGGATGGCAGAAGTTAATGTAACCAGCTTCGATCTTTATCAGCTACTTGACGGTATCGAAGCAATGCTGCACGTCAAAGCTAGAGCCAAACAACTGCAATTAAAATTTGAGCTAAATCCACAGCTTCCCCAATATGTACAAGCCGATGAAAGTAAATTACGCCAAGTATTAATTAACCTTTTAGGCAACGCCATCAAATTTACCGATTCTGGTAGTATAGTCTTGCAAGTCGGATTTTTGTTAGATGATAACGAGACAAGGGGACAAGAAGACAAGTTAGAAAATTTTCTCCCCTCTTCGCTACGTTTGCATTTTCAAATAAAAGACACTGGAAAAGGAATTTTACCCGAAGAATTAGACAAGATTTTTGATGCTTTCGTACAAAGCAACCCTACTTACCAAGTAGAAGACGGAACTGGTTTGGGTTTGGCAATTTGTAAGCGCTTCGTAAATTTGATGGGTGGTGATATTGACATTGAAAGCACTTTCTTGAAAGGAACAACAGTTCAATTTGATATTTTGGTTGATCTAAATAAAAAAATCACAGAAGCTGCTCGGTGTCTTCTTCCTCAAGGGCGTATACTTGGTTTAAAACCCAATCAATCAAATAATCGCATTCTCGTAGTCGAAGATAACTGGGATAACCGTCAACTATTGTTACAAATTCTTGTACCTTTAGGATTTGAAATCATTGAAGCAACCAATGGACAACAAGCAATACAATTATGGGAAAAAGAACAGCCCAATCTGATCTTAATGGATATGCGAATGCCGGTGATGGATGGTTACAAGGCTACTAAAATTATTAAAGAAAAAATTATCAAAAATCAATTTCAAAACAATACTGTAATTATCGCCTTAACCGCAACAGCATTTAATGAAGATAGACAAACTATGTTGAATAATGGTTGCGATGATTTTATCCGCAAACCATTTCAAGAAGATATTCTTTTAAATAAAATTGCTAAGCATTTGCAATTAGAATATATTTATGAATCACAAAACGATGATGATAGTATCAGTTCTTCCGAACAAACTAATTTAAATAAATTAACCACCCAAGCTTTGAAAGTTATGTCAGAAGAATGGCGTAAATCTCTTTACGAGCAAGCAAAAAACTGCAATCAAGATTCAATTTTACAGCTATTATCTCAAATTCCCGAACATCACCAAAGCCTCAAACTGCAACTTGAAGAATTAGCTGATAATTATCAGTTCGATCAAATTTCAAAGCTCAGCAAACAGTGAGCAGTGAACAGTTAACAGTGAACAGTTAACAGTGAACAGTTAACAGTGAACAGTGAACAGTTAACAGTTAACAGTTGCCTATTACCTATGCCCAATGCTCGATGCCCAACGCCCAATGCCCAATGCCCAACCCCTAATAATTAATAATTATAATGACATCTGTTTCTGACGAAAATCAAGAAGGAAATTCAAGCGGCGACAAAAATTTTATTGTGGTGGGTATTGGCGCTTCTGCGGGGGGATTGCGAGCGCTTGAGGAATTTTTTGAAAATATGCCTTCAGATAGTGGCGCTGCTTTCGTTGTGATCCAGCATTTATCGCCGGATTTCAAAAGTTTGATGAAGGAAATACTCGAACGCCATACCAAAATGCAGGTATATCGAGCAGAAGACGGGATAGCACTCAAAACAAACTGTATTTATTTGATTCCTCCTGGTATAAATTTAGTTATACAAGAACGAAAACTATATTTCCAACCGCAAGATAGAAACCGCCCTAAACCTAACTTTCCCATAGATATATTTTTACAATCCTTGGCTGAAGATGTTGGCGATCGCGCAGTAGGGATAATACTTTCGGGTAGCGGTAGCGACGGCTCGGAAGGTTTGCGGTTGCTCAACGAAAATGGTGCGATCGTCATGGCGCAAGATCCGGGAACTGCTGAGTTTGACGGAATGCCGACGAGTGCAATTTTTACAAGGCTTGTAGATAAAATCGGCTCGCCGCAAGAGTTAGCGGAAACTCTTTACAGTTATCTCAAATCGCCAACTGATATCCGAAAAATTAACGCACATCCTACGCTTTTGCTCGATCCTTCCAAGTTAGGGCAAATTACTAATATAGTTAACCGTCATAATAATATAAACTTTTCTCATTACAAACCTTCTACACTTTCAAGAAGGATTCATCGCCGCTGTTTGATTACAGGATGTAAGAGCATTGATGATTATATTTTGCGTTTGCAGGTCGATAATGAAGAATTAGAATTGCTTTGTAATGACTTATTAATAAGCGTAACAAAGTTTTTTCGAGATGAGAAACCTTGGCAATTTATAGAAAATAATATTATTCCTTCTTTAATAGAACAAGCCAAGCCGGGAGGAGAAATTAGATGCTGGATAAGTGCTTGCGCTACCGGAGAAGAAGCTTATTCTTTAGCGATACTGCTTGATGAAGCAATTTCCAATTTAAAAAAACAGATAAAGGTAAAAATATTTGCTACAGATATTGATAAAATTGCTTTGGAAAAAGCTGCTGCGGGGATTTATCCGGAAAATATAGCTACATATATAACTGAGGAACGTTTAAAAAGGTATTTTATTCCTGGAAACGAATCCTATGAAGTAGTGCGGAGATTGCGGGAGATGTTGATTTTTGCTCCCCAGGATCTGACTAAAGATGCAGGATTCACGCGAGTGCATTTAATTAGCTGTCGCAACGTGCTGATTTATATGCAGCCACAATTACAAAAACAGGTGTTACGAAATCTCCACTTTTCTTTAATTAAAAAAGGCTATTTATTTTTAGGAGAATCAGAAACAGTAGGAGATTTTGAAGATGAATTGTTGCAAGTTGATAAAAAATCAAAAATATTTCAAAAGCACCGTGATGTGCTATTACCTTTGAGTTTCCAAGGTTTTGATCGTTCTTCCAAACGTTCTCTACAGTCATCAAAATCTAAAGATTTAGGCAAAAATCGTGATTTGCCATTGCTCGAAGAAACCCTAAATTCAATATTAACTGAAAACAATTCAACTTGCTTAATTGTAAATAAAGATAATCAAGTTCTTCATATATTTGGAAATACCGCAGACGTATTAGAAATTCGTTACGGTCGGGTGACACAAGATGCGATAAAATTAGTAGTCCCACCCTTAGAATTACCTTTAAATACGGCATTACATCGAGTCAAGCGGGAAAAGCGTTCTGTTATCTATACCGGAATTAAACTAGAAACAGAAACCGGAAATATCATGGTTACCCTTAAGGTTAGCATTTATACAGGTAGCAAGACGCTATCCGAAGATTTTTACAGAGTCGAGATCGCGCAAGAGAAACAATTAACAGAACAACATTCAAGCGCTCACTATTTTGAAGCAGACGCAGAAGCATCTCGCAGAATTACAGAATTAGAATACGAACTTCAGCAAACCCGTGAAAACCTGCAAGCTACTATTGAAGAACTC
The DNA here is from genome assembly GCA_964395005.1 of uncultured Rivularia sp. Classification (GTDB taxonomy): domain Bacteria; phylum Cyanobacteriota; class Cyanobacteriia; order Cyanobacteriales; family Nostocaceae; genus Rivularia. The sequence continues at coordinate 2,997 of CAYMZW010000080.1, read as the reverse complement.
GAAACTACCAACGAAGAGCAACAATCTACCAACGAAGAATTAATCGCTTCTAATGAAGAATTGCAAAGTACAAACGAGGAGTTGCATTCGGTTAACGAAGAATTGCATACCGTCAACTCTCAATATCAATCGAAAATCCACGAACTAACCGAACTCAACATCGATGTAGAAAACTTGCTCCGCACGACTGATATTGGTGTTGTTTTCTTAGATAGGGAATTAAAAATCCGTAAATTTACTCCCGCTGCAACTGCTGCGATTAACTTAGTAGAATCAGATGTGAATCGTCCTTTGGAACATTTGTCTTATAATATAGACTGTGCAGATTTCCTAAAGCTACTAGAAGAAGTAATCGCTAACGAGCAACCAATAGAGCAAGAAGTCAGGCTGAAAAAAACTGGCGCAAGCTTATTAATGCGGGTTTTCCCATATCGTCAGGATGATAATAGTTTTGATGGCTTAGTTATAACCTTTGTAGATATCAACGAAATTAAAAAAGTACAAGAAAAACTTAGTCAAACTCATGATGCATTGGGGCAAAACGAACGCCAGCTCAGAGCAATTTTAGATAATACCGCATCAATAATTTTTGTTAAAGATATTGAAGGGCGTTATTTATTAGTTAATAAGCGATATTTAACTTTATTCAAGTTATCAGAATCTGAAGTTATCGGCAAAACCGATCATGACTTATTTTCTCCAGAACTTGCAGATAGCTTACGTGATAACGATAGAAAAGTTATTGCAGCCAAAACCGCTTTAGAATTTGACGAAACCGTTCCAGTTAAAGAAGACTATTTGACCTATCTTTCTATTAAAGCTCCCTTGCTCGATTCTGAAGGCAAAGCTTATGGAATTTGCGGTATTTCCAGCGATATTACTGCTTTACTTAGAGCTAATACCAAATTAGAACAGCAAAGTCAAGAATTAACTCGTGCAAAACAAAATGCTGAAGCCGCAAATCATGCTAAAAGTGAATTTCTTGCCAGAATGACTCATGAATTACGAACCCCACTCAACGCAATACTTGGCTTCACGCAAATTTTAAACCGGCAGCGAAATTTACAAACTCAGCAAAAACAATATTTAAATACTATACTTCGCAGCGGACAGCACTTATTAAGTTTGATTAACAATATTTTAGATATTTCTAAAATTGAAGCAGGTATGGCAGATTTTCACATTACCAGCTTTGATTTATATAATCTGCTTGATGGTATCGAATCAATGTTACATATCAAAGCAAGATCGAAACAATTAAAGTTAACATTTAACTTAGATGCAGATATTCCACAATATGTTCAAACTGACGAAAACAAACTGCGTCAGGTGTTAATAAACATATTAGAAAACGCGATCGAGTTTACCGATTCTGGTAGTGTAAAATTACAAGTAGGAGTTTTTGAAGATAATTCTTCTCCCTCTCCAGTTGATTCTAGTTTACGTTTGCAATTCCAAGTTATAGACACTGGCAGAGGTATTGCATCGGAAGAATTAAACAGTATCTTTGATGCATTTGTGCAAAGCAATCCAACTTACAAAGTTGAAGATGGAACGGGTTTAGGTTTGGCAATTTGCAAGCGCTTTGTGCAGTTAATGGGTGGTGATATCAAGATTGAAAGCTATTTAGGGCAAGGAACTACAGTTAAATTTGATATTCTCGCCGGTTTAGCAAACCATCGGCAGGTAAATCAATCTTTGCCAAAAGCTAACGTAGTAGGCTTAGCCGATAATCAAGCGGAATTTAGCATTCTTTTAGTTGAAGATAATTGGGATAATCGTCAACTATTGATACAAATTCTTTCCCCCATTGGATTTAAGTTAATAGAAGCAAGTAACGGGCAAGAAGCAATCGATTTATGGGAAAAATACCATCCAAACCTAATATTAATGGATATGCGAATGCCAATTATGGATGGATATCAAGCCACAAAAATAATTAAACAAAAACAAAACCAAAAAGGAGTTCTCACTCAAGGTAGCACGCCGATTATTGCTTTAACTGCAACAGCATTTAACGAAGATAAAAAATTGATGTTAATGATAGGCTGCGATGATTTTATACCTAAACCGTTTCAAGAAGAACTTCTGCTACAAAAAATTGCCATGCATACAGGAGCTAAATATACTTACGAGTTTGACCAAAATATTTCTTCTTCCTAGGGAAATATTGAAAACAGAGCAATTCACCCGCGAAGCATTATAGGTAAATCAAAAAATCTATAATTAATTCAATTGAAATCAAAGATACTATTTACCTACAGCTGTATTACTTGAATTATTTGCTTATCTTATAGCCAAATTAAGATCGGTCATCAATAGAATGTATTTTTTTGGCTGGTTTCGGTAAATCCGCAATCTCCCTCATAAATTTAAAATTTAACTCGTTCTGAATGCAAATTAATGGAAAAATCCCTATTTCCTCGATTAAGTAATATTCTTACAAATTATAAATTGTAAAAAAGTTATAGAACTACTTGATTATTCTGATATAATAAGTAAAACTGATAATTAAATATTACCTGCAATACTTGACAACAAGTAAATATTGGGAAAAATAAAAAAAAATAAGCACAGCTTCCCATTGCTACTTGTTAAAAAGGTACAAGTGGAATTCCCCTTTTGAAGAGGAATTCCCGCCGCGAAATTCATGACTCGTGAAATGGAGTCTTTATAAGTCAATATTCAACAATCAATAGTCAATTTAATAATCAACTGTTGATAGCGTAAATATTGATTAAACCACAGCCATAGGACGGCTACCGGCAGCGTGACGATCTATCACTTGGTCAATCAAGCCATAATCTTTGGCTTCCGAGGGCGACATGAAAAAATCTCTCTCAGTATCTTCTGCAATGCGCTCAATAGGTTGACCAGTATTTTCAGCTAAATAATTATTTAGCTGTTGCTTGTGATAAAGAATCTCTTTCGCTTGAATTTCGATATCGGTTGCTTGCCCTTGTGCCCCACCTAAAGGTTGGTGAATCATAATTCGAG
>CAYMZW010000079.1:0-19720 GCA_964395005.1 uncultured Rivularia sp. | reverse complement strand
TATTCTTTTTATTCCCTACTCTCTACTCCCTGTTCCCTATTTCCTCCTACAGATGAGCCATTACTGTAAATCATATAGGATTGAAATAGACTTATTTCCCTCTCTCCTTGCTATACAAATAGGTGCAGGAATTAAACCGAATTTCTAAAGTTATGACTCCAATTATTCAACATTCTCACCAAAAAACACCTGTGACAATCATCACGGGATTTCTCGGAAGTGGTAAAACTACTTTATTAAATCAAATTTTGAGCAATCGTCAGAATTTAAAAATAGCTGTTTTAGTCAACGAATTTGGGCAAATAAATATTGATAGTCAGCTTTTGGTATCTATCGATGAAGATATGATGCTTCTTAGTAATGGCTGTATATGTTGTACTATTAATGCTAGTTTAATTGATGCCGTAAATAAAGTTCTAGAACGAGATAATATTGACTATATAGTTATTGAAACAACTGGTTTAGCCGAACCTGTACCTTTAATGATGACTTTTATCAGCAGTCATTTAAGAGATATGACTCGTTTAAATTCGATTTTAACAGTAGTCGATGCAGAAAATTTTAATCATAGTCAATTTGAAAGTAAAATAGCTTTAGAACAAGTTATTTATGGCGATATTATTATATTGAATAAAATAGATTTAGTTCCAGAAGCAAAACTTAATCAAATTGAAGAATATATTAGTTCAGTTAAAACTGGGGCTAAAATTATCCGTTGTAAATACGGAAATATTTTCTTACCTTTAATATTAGATATAGGTGAATTTAATTTGCCAACGCTTTCGCCTTTGTCTTTACAGCATAATATTAAATTATCTTCTATAAATCAATTGCAAGAAGATAATTTTATGTCAGTTTCCTTCCAAAGCGATAAACCTTTAAGTGTAGAAAAGTTCAATAAATTTTTAGACGAACAATTACCCAAAACAGTATTTAGAGGAAAAGGAATTATCTGGTATCAAGGAAGCAAACTGCGACATATTTTTCAACTTAGCGGTAAGCGCTGTAATTTTCAAAGAGATGAATGGACTACAAATCCATCTAATCAATTGGTTTTTATCGGACGAAATTTAGATTCTGAAAAAATTATAAATCAGTTGGAAGAATGTCTTGCAGTTTAATATCAACTAGGCTTGTAGTAAGAAATTTAATTTTTATATTAAGGACTAAAGTCCTTACTACAAACCTATGAGAAATAACCTTCAATACTAGAAAGTAAAAGTAGTTCTAAGAGTACCAACTATAGCATCATCGTTATTATTGTTGTTACCGGGTGCTGTTACCCAAATAACTCCAGGAGTAATGCTGATATTATCGTTAACTTTATGCTGATAAAACCCTTCAATATGATAAGAAGTATCTTCGGATTCATTTAAACCTGCAATGCTTGAATCTGTAACTTTAGGATTCATACCGAAAATTACTCCAGCCAAATTACCTTTTTTACCAAAATCAGGTAATCCCAAAGTAACAGCCCAACTCCATACATCTGCATCCGAGGAGGAATTCACATCGCGAATATTGCTGTAACCTCCCCAGCCTCCTAGTACCAGGTTGTCACCTAAACCTAATGTTGCTTGCACACCATAGGAGTCATTGTTAATTTGTTCTGGAGAGTCGTAACCGTTTATATAGGTTACACCAACTTTAAAACGCTTGCTGGGTTCAAAAGTAAGTTGGGCTAAAGCAGCATAGCTACCTTCAAATAGACCATTTCCTGGCCCGGATTGGTTATTTTCACTGGCTAAATAGCTTAGACTCAATGACAAACTATCTCCCAACTCTTGGGTAATTCCTAATCCAGCACCTTCTACTTGATAGTAAATAAAGTTGCGAGTACCAAAGCTGGATAAAGCTCCAGTCGCACCATCTCCATCGAATTGGTTAACGGTATCTACTACGTCATCTGCTGCACCTGCATTGGCGATCGCGATCGCATTTGTAGTTTTTGTTAGTGGGAAACTATACCACAATCCATCTAAGTAGGCATCGGTATCATCATCGCCAGCAAAAGCTAAAGGAGCCTCGTCTACATCAGGAATATTATTAGCTTGGATACGAGCATAAAGAGTATCTTTACCAGTAAAACTACTAACAAAATTAATCCGCGCTCTTGTACCTAAAGTAGTGTTTTTTGCTGATGAATTACCTTCAAAAACATCAGTTGCAGCGATAACCACTTCTCCCTCTAATTTGGAAGTTGTAGAGAATTGATTTTTCTCTAATTGAGCGGTTTTGGCTTCAATTGCATCTACCCTACCGCGCAATGTTGCCAATTCAGAAGAAAATTCTGTTTGCAATCTGTTGATAGTGGATAAATCTCCGCTGCTGACATTGCTTGTAGCTACAGCAATTAATTCGTTCATCCTATCCAAACAAGCATTCAAACCCGCAGCAAATTCATATCTTGTTAATGCTCTGTTGCCACGATAAGTACTATTTGGATATCCGGCAATACAGCCGTAACGCTCTACCAAAGATTGCAATGATTGAAATGCCCAATCTGTAGGCTGTACATCAGAAAACTGCGAAACAGAAGTTACCTGCCCTAAAGCTTCTTCCTGAATATTTTCAGGTGCTGCTGTTTGTGCTGCTACAGATGTAGCGTTTAAAATCAAAGTTGCAACTAAAACAGATGGAGTTGCTAATATTTTCCAATTATTCCAGATATTTTTCACTTCTCTTCTCACACGAAAAAAATAAACATTCAACAAAAGAAACAGCCAATGCTAAAACTGCATAGTGGCTGTAGATTATTCAAGACACAAACCGAAGAATTGACTATTATTAATAGTCTTTATCCTTCTTCACCTTCACCACCTTCGCCACCTTCGGTAATATCTCCAGATTCACAACCTTCGAGAGTAGTTGGTGCTATCTTTTTAGGAAAAACAGGATAAAGGCAGGCACAGGCATTAAAGTTGATAGTATGTTGCATTAAGCCGAATAAGCAAGAAATATAGGCTACAAATAGATAATCTCTTTTTTAATCTTCTTAATTAAATATTAAAGATGTGAGATTTACATAGCATCATTGCGTTATTTGAATTGATTTGATGTAAAAGGGAATAGGAAACAGGAAAATATTTTTTTACAAGAGCAGGACTTACGCAACTAAGATTTGTCATTGCGACCGAAACGAAGTGTAGGGAAGCAATCGCAAAAATTCTGCGACGATCCACAGCTGAGCCGCACCTCCGGTGAACGCTGAATACTTCGCTGTCGCTCGTAATGACGCAGTTACGTTACTTTTGCGTAAGTCCTAAAAAGTTAAAATATTCATAAACTAATAAAAATTGAATTGTATTCTTTAGACATTAGCTGCCCCAACATGGAATTATTTAACTCTTAACAATTGAGCTTGATAATTTCTAACGATAGCCTGGAGGTTATATATTACCTCTAGGCTTTATTATCCGTTGTTATTGCAAATTATTATTATTAGTCTATAATAAAAGCAGTCATTGTATAAAAGTTTATAGATTGTCAATTGTAGAAATAAAACAAACAAGTAAAACTACAACAAATACAGAATGGACGAAGATAAAATAATTGTTGTTGGTGGTTATATTGGTTGCGGTAAAACAGCTTGGATTTATCAGCAAATTGCTTTGAAAGAAAAAGCTTTTCCCAGATATTCTCAAAAAATATTGTATTTAAAAGCAGGAAGCGAACTTAATATAGATAGTAAGAGAATTAGCATAGATTTCCCTAAAGTTAAAGTGTTTTGCGATATTCAAAAAGCTGATTTTCTCAAAGAGTTAGAATCAGCCGATATAGCATATATAGAATTAGATAATAACTTAGGTTTAGGTTATCTTGACCAGCTTTTAAATGATTTACCTTACTATCCAGTAGCAATTTTACCTCCAGGTTATAAGCGCTGTAAATGGCATTCTTGGGCAAAAGAGGTACTCACGGGTGCTGCAATCAAGGCTTCTATTGAGCAAATGGAGACATTGCGTATACCTACTACAGGTAAGGTTGTTTCTGGAGATAATTTTAATAATTTTTGGAATGAATTACTCAACGGTACTTATGGAAAAGTTATCCGTGCTAAAGGGATTTTTCATTTAGAAGATGGCAATATACTTTATGCGGATTTTGTTTTCGGTGTGGAATGCATCGACTTTTTGAATTTAAATCGATCGCGTTATTTGCACGGCGAACCAAAATGTTTTAGTGCTATAGAAATAGTAGGTTGTTGTTTAAATAAAGTAGCGTTACAACAAATTGTCGAAAAGATATATCTAACTACATATATTGTGAAATCTTGATTTTATATAAAAAAGGTATAGAAATTAGGGAACGGTAAATAGTGAGTTGTAATCAAGATAAGTGCCAAAAAACCGGGTTTCTCAAACCTGATAAAAAAAGCCTCTGGAAATTGGTGAAAGAGTATATCTAATCCAGAGGCAGTAAGCAAATTTAAATATTTAGATGTAGATGATATGAATTATGAATTACGCTTCAATACCTAAGCTATTGCGAGCTTTAGTCAAAGCATCGACATAGTTGTATGCAGCATCAACGATTGCATCCCGCTGTTGTGCATTAATCGAACGCTCTTGAGCTTGCTTCTGGAAATACTGTATGCCTGCTTGAACCTGTTCAGAGTAATCACTGCTAGTTGCTGCTACATTAGTTGCTGTAGCTGTATCTGTATTAGTTGCAATGTCTGATGATTGAGCGCAGTTAGTTAAAAAGACTAAGCATAAACCAGCTAAGCCCAGTCCAAACAAACGTAAGATAGTTTTCATTTATGCTGATATCTGCTCCTCACAATATTCTTGGTATAATACACTTATTGAAAATATATATCAAGTAATTTGGTAAAAGTTTTCAATTAGCTATCTGCTGCGTATTTATACTATCTGCCAAAGCATTTATTGCTTAACTTTTATTACTCTAGGAAGATAATGATAAATCTAAATTTAAATTTAATATAGATAAATCATTAAATTGCAGATAACTATCTAACTAATAATAAGTTGATCTTATTTGTATAAGTTGTTAAACTAACATACTGGCTATTTCAATCTAGTTATATCTATTAATTAGCTTTTTTCTCGATCGTTATCATTCTCGGAAATATAAATCAGTTTATTTAAGTCGTTAGAATTAATCTTATAAGCTATGCCAAAGTCCATTACAAAAAGACCTTCATAAGGAATAAATTTAACAATATCAAAATCAGGTAAATTACGGAACATACAGATAATATTTCCGAACCTTTTATCGAATTTATTGGCTATATAGTCCCATTCTGTATTGTTTTTCTCAATAACAGTCGCATTACAGGAATAAGTCAAACGACGACGAGCGAAAATTTGTTTACTTTTAGTTTCATCTTCAATTAACATTACGCTGGCTTTACCATTTGCTTGCAGATTATAAGTATGAATGGAAAACTTACCCACAAAAATATAAATATTCTTCGCTTCATCTATAACAAATGGTGCGTAACTAACATTAGGAATACCCGTCTGGCTAGCTGTTCCTAACACCACCGTTCTGACACTATTAATTAACAAAGCATATGCTGATGCAGCTCTTCCTATTTTCATTCCTAATATATATAGTCCTATAAGTATCAATCAAAGCCTTTTATTGTGAGTCAATCGGATTCATTCTACTTATCCGCCGACAATTATCATCCGTAAACAATAATTTTATCTACAAGTCTTTACATCATACCTTATAAATTATTGCAAATTATTATAAATAATTTTTAGAGCAGTATGTATTGTATTACACGGCTTGCTATCCATTGCTAAGTAATTAACCAAGAAAAATTTATCTAGATATTTCAAGACTTACGGAACCGTAACCAAAAAGCAGGTATTCCCAACTCTGAGATCCCCCCAACCCCCCTTTTTAAGGGGGGCTTTGCGTAAGCCCTGTATTTGAAAGCTATTGAAAATAGTTATCAAATAAACTGGAAGGAGTTATAATTATAGCTAATAGACATTAGAAGTTGCTCAAAACAATATTTATCTAAATATCTTGGCAAATAGTTATTCTGTATGTTTTTTTGCGGTGAGTAGAATCATTAGGAGTAAAGCGCGTGGTTGAGTTGGCGACGGTATCTAAGGCTTACGAGCAAGTTACTAAAGTTAATTTTCGTAATTGGATTACACCTACTTTTTCTCCAGAGCATGGTGTGTTGATTGTTTGGTTTGGTTCTTTTTTAACGGGAGCAGCTTTAGCTCAGCATTGGGATTATTGCACAAATTTAGCATTACTGTGTAGTTTTTTTGCTTTACAGGCGGAACATCCTTTGATAGTTCAATTAAAGCAGCGCAGTACCTTAAAGCCTAGATATGCTATTTGGGCTGGCATTTATGCAGCGATCGCCATTTTTATAGGGGGTTACTTATGGATTATCTCTCCGGTTTTACTATGGATTTATGCAATAGTAGCTTTTGCATTGATATTTGATGTAGTTGCAGTATTAAAGCGAAAGCACAAATCGATTCTGAATGAACTAGTAATTTTTGCAGCAATCTGTTTATCGACTCCCCTAGCTTATGCAGCAACAACAGGCAGCCTGTCTATAGAAGCGATGGCAATTTGGATATTAAATACTTTATTTTTTGGTAGCGCTATTTTTACGATTAAATTGCGTCGTAAGAAAACTAGTTCTCTGATGCCCGGTACCACATATCATTTGATTGCGAGTGCATTTGTTACCGGATTTTTCCTTCTTGGCTGGCTAAAATTATTCACGGCTTTAGCCTTTGTTGTGGTGCTGATTAAATTTGCTGTAGTAATTAGCTTTCGCAACTGGTATACCAAAGCCAAATTTCATTCTGTCGCTTTATTAGAGACTCGTTTCGCCGTCTTTTATATTGCTGCTTGTGCAATTAGCCTACTTCCAGCACATTTACCTAGTGCTCTACCACATTAATTTTGAGGGATAATATCAATTTCACTGCTAACAAGATTAATCCTTCTTATTCTCTTCCTCTGCGCTCTAGTAAAGTTTTTTAACAAGCGTTGGCAACCCCGCAAAATTAATGTGGTGGAATACTAGCGCATTTTTAAGCAGCAAATCATCACGCTTCGCAGCTTTACAATCAAATGTACTCGTTATACATTACAGAATAGTTGATAAATGTTATCGTTAACTACAGCGATCGAGCAAAGCTATAGAGAAATGATCTAAAGCAAGATCGCTAAGTAGAAAAAACTACGATAGTGCTTGAATTAACTTTTATTGATGTTTCTATGGTAGTAATGACGTGCTTGCCAATGTTATATTGTACTATTGAACACATAAATTTTATACGTAATTTCTTTATGAATCAACTGCAAACAACTGATTATTTTATTAAATAAAAAGATAAAAAATGCGACAAAAATTACTATTAACGGGATTGATTGCTTTTTTAACCATCAGCGCGGGGTGTACGGCTGGTGGCGATAATTCAAAAGATTTGATTGTTTATTCCGGTAGAAACAAGAAGCTAGTTTCCCCCATACTCGAACAAGCTTCCAAAGACTTGGGCTTAGATATTAAAGTACGCTACGGTAAAACCTCCGAGTTGACGATCGCGCTTTTAGAAGAAGGCGAAAATAGTAAAGTTGACGTATTTTTGGGACAGGATGCGGGAGCTTTGGGTGCTTTGGAGCAGAAGCAACGCACTCAACCGATTCCTTCGGAGATTCTTGACGAAGTAGACTCTCGATTTCGTTCGCCTACGGGGAATTGGATCGGAGTTTCCGGACGCGCTCGCGTAGTAGATTATAATACCAACTTGGTAAAAGAAAGCGAATTGCCCAAAGACGTTTGGGAATTAACCCAACCAAAATGGCGCGGTAAAGTTGCTTGGGCACCAACAAATGGTTCGTTTCAGTCATTTGTGACGGCAATGCGAGTAAAAGAAGGTGACGAAAAGACATTAGAATGGTTGAAAGCAATGAAAGCCAACGATGTCCAAAAATATGGTAATAATGTTGCCATAGTCAAAGCTTTAGGACGCGGTGAAGTTCATGTAGGATTGGTAAATCACTATTATCTACCTCGTTTTACCAAAGACGATCCAGACTTTCCCGTAGCACATCATTTCACTAACGGGGATGCAGGCGCAATGGTTAACGTTGCCGGATTAGCAATACTTAAATCCACAGATCAGCCCGAAGACGCTCAGAAATTTATCAAATATATGGTAAGCCCAGAAGCACAAAAATACTTCGCTTCCGAAACAAACGAATATCCCTTAGCAAACGGAGTAGAAGCGGATAAATCCCTAGTACCTTTGAATAAATTGAATCCCCCCAATATTGACTTATCAAAACTCGATAGCTTAGACGAAACCTTAAAGCTACTAGAAAAAGCAGGAGTCGTTTAACAGGTTAAAGGTCAGGAGTTAGGAGTTAGGAGTTAGGAGTTAATAGTTAGGAGTTAATATTTCTCCTTGTCCCCTTGTCTCCCCATCTCCTTGTCTCCCCATCTCCCCCAATCCCCAATCCCCAATTCCCCACAAAAATAGGAGTATCAAGAAAGTGTCAAAGGCGGCTCGCCCTCCGTTATTTCTAACTGTCGCGGCAGTGGTAGTAGCAGTTGCTATTGCTTTACCGTTGTTTTATCTGGTGATTCGCGCGGCTTATGCTGGTGGGGAAGAGTTACTGCAATTATTTACCCGCCGGCAAAATCTTGTTATTTTGTTTAATAGCATTGTTTTAATGGCGGCTGTAGCTTTATTATCTGCCTTAATTTCGGTTCCTTTGGCGTTTTTAACGGTGCGAACGGATTTACCAAAGCGACGTTTTTGGTTGATAGCAACTACATTACCTTTGGCTGTTCCCAGTTACGTTGGCAGTTTTGCGCTAATTGGAGCTTTTGCACCGAGGGGTAGTTTTCTGCAACTTTTACTAGAGCCTTTGGGTGTGGAGGAATTACCTTCTATTTATGGTTGGTTTGGGGCAATTTTGGCATTAACTTTGTTTACCTATCCCTATATGTTATTAAGTCTGCGTTCGGCTTTGCAAGGATTAGATCCTTCTTTGGAAGAAGCGGCTCGCAGTATGGGTTACAACAGTAGAGATACTTTCATTAAAGTTGTTTTACCGCAACTGTATCCATCATTAATTGCCGGGGGATTATTGGTAGCTTTGTATGCTTTGCGAGACTTTGGTACTCCTTCTTTGATGCAGTTTGATGCTTTTACCCAGGCAATTTTTATCCAATATCAAGCCAGCTTCAATCGCGATGCGGCTGCGGCTTTATCTTTGGTGCTGGTAACACTAGTAATGTTCATGCTGTGGTTGGAATATCGAATGCGTTCCCGTGCTGCTTACTACACTCGCGGTACTTCATCATTTCGTCCGGGGAAACTGGTTAAATTAGGAAAGTGGAAGATACCGGCTCTTATATTTTGTGGGTTAATTACATTTTTGGGTGTGGTATTACCCGTAATCACCATAGTATTTTGGTTAATTCAAGGATTATTAACTGAATACGAATTTATTGATTTACTACAGCCAACGATTAATTCAATTACAGCAGCGGGTTTAGCAGCAATTGTTACGACTTTATTTGCTTTACCAATCGCTATATTATCAGTAAGGTTTCCTTCTAAAATTATTGCTATTGTTGAACGTGCAACTTATATTTGTTTTGGCGTACCGGGAATAGTTGTAGCTCTATCGTTGGTATTTTTTGGTGCTAATTATTTACCATTTTTATATCAAACTTTACCGATGTTGATTTTTGCTTATTTGATACTATTTTTGCAGCAATCAATCGGAACTGTTCGTACTTCTTTGCTACAGGTAAATCCTCAAATAGAAGAAGCATCGCGTAGTTTAGGTAAATCATCCTGGCAAACTTTAAAAGAAGTCACCTTACCTTTAGTAAGTCCGGGTATTTTAAGCGGTACCGTATTGGTATTTCTGACAGCAATGAAAGAATTACCGGCTACGATGTTGCTTTCTCCAATAGGTTTTGATACTCTCGCCGTAGAAATTTGGAAAGCAACAGAGAATGTTGATTTTGCGGATGCGGCAGCAGCTTCGTTGATGATATTAATAGTATCTATGACATCAACTTTTGTTGTTTTATCCCAGGAGAAAGCCAATCAAAAAGTATGAAAAATAATTTATCAAAAGTTTGCTTTTTGTACTAAAAACAATATGATAATTAATTGCAAATAATAAGATTAGTTTATTTAATATTGTAACTATAAAACCAGTGTGATATCAAATTCGTTGGCATCGGAATTATATTTTTTTTAACGCAGAGGAGGGCAGAGGGAAGCGCAAAGGAGCGCGGAGTTTTTTTGAACGTATTTTTTTTTAATCATTCCGATATCAGCGGAAAATATATTGCTTACAAAATACCAATTACCAATTACCAATTATCAATTACCAAAATGCAAAAAGAAATTCTTAGCTTACAAAATATCACTAAAACCTTTGCCGAAAGTAAAATTCCTGCGGTGAATAATGTTTCTTTAACATTGCGAGAAGGAGATATACTAGCTTTAGTAGGTCCTTCGGGTTGCGGTAAAACAACTCTATTGCGAATTATTGGTGGTTTTGAATTTCCGCAAACTGGAGAAGTTCAAATTGGGGAACACAAAGTTTGTTCTCCCAATGCTTGGGTACCGCCAGAAAAACGCGATATTGGCATTGTGTTTCAAGATTACGCGCTTTTTCCACATCTAACGGTAGCGGAAAACGTTGCTTTTGGGTTAAAAAAATCCAATAAAAATCAAATTAAAGAAAGGGTTGCGGAAGTTTTAAAATTAGTAAGCTTAGAAACTTTAGAAAAACGGTATCCTTACGAACTTTCCGGGGGGCAGCAGCAGCGAGTTGCATTAGCCCGTGCTTTAGCACCCAAACCAAAACTAATGCTTTTGGATGAGCCTTTGTCTAATCTGGATATCCAAGTTAGATTACAGTTGCGAGAAGAAATTCGAGATATTCTTAAACTAGCAGGTACTTCGGCAGTTTTTATCACTCACGATCAAGAAGAAGCCCTCGCAATTGCAGATGTAGTAGGAGTGATGCGTCAGGGAAATTTAGAACAAATAGGCACCCCAGAAGAAATTTACAGCCATCCCGCATCGCGTTTTGTTGCAGAATTTGTCACTCAAGCCAACTTTTTACCAGCCCGTCGTCAAAGTAATGGTTGGCAAACTGAAATTGGTTGTTTTGAAATTGAGGAGAATCATACACGCAACAGTTGTGAAGTAATGATTCGTCAAGAAGATTGTATTTTACAACCAGATATAGATTCTCAGGTAAAGATTACCAAACGGCGATTTTTAGGAAGAGAATACCGTTATTGTTTAGAAACTCCTTCCGGTAAAGAAATTCATGCTAGAACAATGACCGATATAGTATTACCAGAAGGAACATTTGTCAAGATATCAATCGCAGATGATGCGGTGAAAGTATTTTCGGAGGAAGGTTAATTGGTAATAGGTAATGGGTAATTGGTAATTGGTTTTTACTATTTTCCCTCCACTTAACAACTGATAACTGACAAGGATAGGGTGAGGTTAAATAGTCGTCAATTCTTCAATAATAAGTAGTATAATTCACCTTGATTGACAATAGCACCAGCGCGATCGCCTGCTTCTTTACCGACTCCAATATAGTAATCAACTCTACCTGGTGATTTAATTGCACCTCCGGTATCTTGATCTAAAACGTAGCGACTTACAAGACGCTGTTCAATTTCGCCTTGATTTATAAATGGAAATTGTGCGCGAATTATTGCTAATGCACCAGGAGGCATTAAGGATTTATCTGTAGCAATGGATCTTTCTGGAGTAACTGGAACATTAAGACTACCGATTGCGGGAGCGTTTTTAGTATCTTTAAAAAAGATAAAACGAGGGTTCCTAGGTAAATATTCATTTTGGCTTTCGGGATTTTCTTCTAAATAATTAATAACTTTTTCTAGAGTGATTCCTTCTTGTTCCAACTTCCCATCTTTGATTAATTCTTTCCCCAAACTGACATATTCATGATCGGTATTTGCTGCATAGTTAATTGAAGTGGTAGTACCATCGAGAAATTCCAATACCGCAGAACCTTGCACTTGAGCCAGAAAGGCATCCATGCGGGATTTTAACCAAAATAATTCTGAACCTTTAAGTTTACCTTTGTCTGCTTGTAAAGCGTCTGCACCTTCCAATTCTAAACGGGTAGGATGGGGTTTACTCCAACTTTTAAAATCGTCCGGTAAGCGATAAACTGGATAGCGATATTCTGCCGTTTGTTGGCGACTGGCTTGGTAAATTGGTTTGTAATAACCAGTAAATAAAATAGTACCTTTATTGTCCGAACCAACAGATTTATAAAATTCAAATTCTTTATTAACAGCGTCTTGTAATTCTTCAGCATTTTGAGAATTAACAACTAATTCCCGAAATCTTTTCAAGCTTTTTTCAACTTTTTCTCGGGTAATTTCGGGAACAATATATTTTTGATAAGCTACTTTTGCTGCTGGTGTTTGCAAATAGTTTAAACTATAGTCAATCGCTTGAAGTAAATTTTGTTTATCTCCATTTTCTCCCCAAATTTGATTGTCAAGAAAATAATTATCATCTTGCGGTAGTGACGCTTGTGATAATAATAATGGTGCCTGAGTAGAAGTTGTTTGAGCTTCTGCGGTTGGTGAAGTTTGATCCTGGCTGATTTTTTGTTGGTTGTTGCAAGCTATTAGAGGTAAGCAGCAAAGATAAGTTGTAAGAGTTAGTTTAATTAATTTTTGAGAATAATGTAGTTTGGATTGCATTATTGTTTGATTGTTAGAATTTAATCTGTATTATAATTTAGCGATTATTGATTATAAATAAAAATGTGTTCGTAGTTGCGCTTCAGCGCTTGCGATAAGAAGCGCTGAAGCGCAACTACAAACTCTATCATATTTTTATTAACCTCCAATTTGCGACATTGTACGACTATAATCACCAACCGTTCCCTTATATCGCTCTTTGAAATTAATTTCTTCTTTTAGAAACAGTAATTCACTAACTTGTTCCCTTAATTGAGAAGAATTAATTCCATTGCGTAAAGCCTCTTTTAAATTAATTTGCCCTGTTTCATTTAACAAGCATGGGCGCAACCAACCATCCGCAGATAAACGAATTCGGTTGCATTTGTCGCAAAAACATTCTGACATCTGCGAGATAAATCCTAAAGTACCTTTAGCACCAGGAATTTTAAAAACATCTGCCGGACCATTTCCTTTTATACTAGATTCAGTTATACCGAATTTTTGCGAAATATTTTCTCGTAATTCTACAGAAGGAATCCAGGCAGATTCGTTAAATAATTTACTATTACCAATCGGCATAAACTCAATAAAACGAACGTGCCAATTGCGTTCAATTGTTAAAGCCGCTAAATCAAGAATTTCCGAATCATTGATTCCTTTCATAACAACTACATTTAATTTTAAAGGATTGAAACCAACTTCATAAGCTGCTTGAATCCCTTGCCAAGTTTGCAGCCAGCGCGACTTTCCCCCATTACCAATCATTTTGTCAAAAATTTCTGGATTGAGGGAATCAAGACTTATATTGATGCGTCGCAAACCAGCATCATAAAGCGGTTTTGCTAATTTATTTAACAAAAAACCATTAGTCGTCATTGCTAAATCATCGCATTGAGATAAAGAAGCAACTTTTTCAACAAAATCAACTACCCCCGGACGTAATAATGGTTCTCCTCCAGTAAGACGAAATTTGTTGAATCCTAAAGGAATAAATACTTCTTTTAGGAGAGTTAATAATTCCTGATAATTTAGTAATTCTTGTTGTAGAAGATAATCGAGTTTTGCACCTTCCGGTACGCAATAATTACAGCGAAAGTTACAGCGGTCTATTAAACTGATACGCAGATAGTCTACTTTATTCATATACTTATTTTAATTATTTATTCCTAAATTGCTTAAACATTATAGGTAAAAGCTTTTGGTGTCAATTGAGGAATAGGTAATGGGTAATCAGTAATATAAATCATATTTATTCAAAAAATCTTAAATAATTGGTGCCGTACCCTCATTACCTTATAGCTACGTACCGGCATTACTCGAAGTGTCACATACTCTACTAAAAAAGCTGCTACCTAAAATAAGATAGCAACTTTTGATTTTTGCTTATTAAACTGACTCTAATTTTTAACTAACAATTCTTGAAGGGTTAATGAACTCGATCAACTAATCAATTTACAATCCGAAAGCTGACTTTACTTGAGCAACCCAAGTCTTGATTCTTTCGTCGCTTAAATCTGATTGATTGTCATCATCAAGGGCAAGCCCACAAAACTTTCCATCTCTCAAAGCTTTAGATTCACTAAATTCATATCCATCCGTTGAGGTATAACCAACAGTTTTACCGCCTCTTTGAGCAATCTTCTCCTCCAATATCCCCATCGCATCTTGAAAGTTTTCGTCATATCCAACTTGATCCCCCGTACCAAAATAAGCAACTGTCTTTCCACTAAAATCAACCTCGTCGAGTTCCTCAAAAAAGCCTTCCCAATCACTCTGAAGTTCGCCGATATTCCAAGTTGGGCAGCCAATAATCAGACATTCATATTCCTCAAACTCACTAGCTTCTGCTTCTGCAATATCATGCATCGTCACACCATCACCCAACGCATCCCGAATCATTTCCGCCGCAGCTTCGGTTTTACCTGTTGTAGTACCGTAGAAAAGACCAATTTGTTTTGACATTTTTTTAACTACCCTCTGTGCAAAAATTAATTAACTCATCAAATTGTTGCAACTAATTACTATTAGATGCACGCTCGTTTAGAAACAATCCATCAAAAGAAAAACGAACTACGCTACGATATCGCCGCGTTACTCATTTACTGTGCATCCCGCCTCATAAAAGCAAAGATAGCTTAGCTCCCAGCCACAACTTAATGATTTTAATTATCAATAATTATTTTTCAGCATATCAATTTTTTGAGAATAGTTAGCAATAAAAATATAAAGTTTTGTAAAGGCGATCGCTGTTTTTGGATTTTGCGATATTTCATGTAAGTTGGGAACGCTATAGGTATTAGGTGTATAGGTTTAGATAGGTTTCGTTTAAAATCTGAATAATAGCAGCAATTAGCGCTCGTGGTTAGTGTGGATAAAGCATCGAGCAGTAAACTTCGATGAAAAAACAAAGCAGAGAAAAAATTCTAGAATTTCTAGCCGATTTATCATCATCCGTCGATGGATTCGTGTTTGCAGGTTTTGGTAGCAAACTTCAGAAAGATAGATATGAGCAGTTTTTGGCTTGATTCGCTTAATCCTAAATGATTTAATTTGCTTCCAATTTCTTTTCCAACTTGCTGGGAATTTTCTTTTAATCCATCAAAAATAAACGGATAAAAATTAATTACATCGGATTGCAAACCCATCAAAGCTACTGAATGACTGGATTCATCATTACCTAAATGAGTAATATTGCCGAAACAAGAGCAACCGCAAATTGGTACATCCTCGATTTTTGATTTTATCCCTTGCAACAACTGAGAAACATCGTGTGCAATACTACTAAACAGCAATTATTATCCGGCTTTCGACCGATTTTATCCATAACTTGCGTTGCTGCGACTTCCCCAGATGTGAAAGAATTGCTGTTTCGACAGTATGCGATGGCGCTGTTTAATTTCATAGCCAAGTTTCAATTTGCTTTACCAAGCCCTTCGGGCTGAAGTAATGAATAATAAGTAACAAGTAATGAGTATAAAAACCCGAAATTGGTATAAAGCCTCGTCTTTGAAGACGAAAAAAATAAAATATATTCAATTTTTGAATCCTCTACCTAGAACAGAGGTATTACTCATTACTAACTACTCACTACTCATTACTCGTGAATTAAAAAAGTCTCCCTAGAAGTTATAATTCCCAAAAAAATACCAAAAATATAGTTAAAAACTAAAATTTCAATAATTATCAAAGAAAATCGGCTTCTGGAAGGGGCTGCTGTAGCAAATTAGTTTCAAGTTTTTCCCGATATTTTATCAATTTGTTGGGTAAATTCATCAGTTTGATAACCCAGTTGCTGCGCTATTTCTAATCCTTTTTGAAAAGCTGCAAGCGCCGATTGATTTTCTTGACGCTGTAAATAAATTTTACCTATTTGCTCGTAAGCATTCATCATACCGTAGAAGTTAGAAGCTCTTTCTTCTGCTTGCAATAAAATCTGAGAAGTTTGCAAAGCGTCTTCTGTTTGATCTTCTGCAATATATAATGAAACTAACTTTCGTAAAGCTTCCGCCGCACGCACATATTGCTGAAACTCCCAAGCCATATTATAGGCTTCTTGATAGTTTTTAAAAGCCTCATCAACTAAATTAGGATTTTCTTTTGCCAAAGTTTCATAATCCGAACCGATAGCTAATTTTAATGCCGATAACCGTGCGATATCATTTTGTTGGCGGTAAAATAATAATAACTTTTTCCGTGCATCTATTGCTTTATAGCGTTGTTTTGTACGTTCATAAATGTAAACTAAATCTTTTAAAGATGTCTCAACATCATTATTAGTAGAAACTAAATCTATTAATTGTTCGTAAGTAGCTGCCGCTGCTGGATAATCAAACCAATCGAGATGAATTTGGGCAATAGTTTTTAACGTATCTACCTCGCTCTGCACATCCGATTTTCCCCGCACAATTATCAACACTTGATTGTAAACTTCCACCGCAAGATTAGGCGATCGCACTTGACGGTAAGCTTCACCTAGAGCTTCTAATACTTGTAAATTTGGTGTTTGCTCTAATTGAACATTTTTTTGAATTTCCTGCAACCGCTGGGTAATATACCTTATTTGCAGACGATTATTTCTAGTGTAAGCAATTCCACCAACCCTTTGTAGTGCTTGAATTTCATTTAACGCTCCCAAGTAACGACGTAAGCGTAATTCTCGGTTCCAAGTAGCAAATGCTCCTTGAGTATCTCCCGCTTGCAGTTTTGCAATTGCTTCTAGATTCAGTTTATCCAAAGCTGCTTCTAAAGAACGCTTTTCCTCAAGACTTAAAGATTGTTGATTAGTCGAAGCCGGTAGCAATGGATCGGGTACGGTAATCTCTAGAGGAGAAGGTGGAAATTCTTTCGGCGGTTTGGGCTTTTTCTCTTTGGCTAATGCCAACGAAGTCCAAAGCAGACAAATTGTAATAGTCGTAGTAATTGTAATACTTAAACGTTGTATGTTTATCATTTTTTTTTAATAAGGCATAGGAAATTACAATTAAAAATTATCCGCCGCTATCAAATATTAACTAATTTCATGACGAATATCCGCTCTTATTTTCTCCGCAAATATTTCGCAGCGGTAATAAACGATTGAAGTTAACTTCTGTTGTGCCATCCTTAGTTGTAAGTTGCGCTGATTTTGAAAGAAATGATTAGAACACCAGCAATAGAATATCTTCTTAGCAAAAAAATATTTCAATTCGTTGCGCGTAGCTTACCGTGTAGCACCTAATTGTTGATAATATAATTTTATCTAAAAACTTACATCTAAAATCTTCTATATAATGTCGCACTCTACCGATATACCAACTTTAGCTCGCTGGATGGCTTCTGATTTTAGCAATCAAGAACAAGCTTTTGAAAATCCGCCTTTTTTCGCTCATATTCGCGTATGTATGCGTCCTTTACCAATAGAATTATTATTGGGAGTAAGCTTTTATGTAGAGCAGGCTTACGATTATATGCTTGACGATCCTTACCGCGTTGCAGTTAATAAATTAGTTGATGCAGGGGATCGTATAGAAATTGAAAATTATAGAGTTAAAGATGCGGAAAAATTTTATGGTGCATCTCGTGACTTGGAACGTCTCAAAGCATTAAAGCCGGATGATTTAGAGAAACTCGAAGGCTGTAACATGATTGTAGAATGGACTGGCCATAGTTTCAAAGGAATGGTGGAACCAGGTAAAAGCTGCATAGTATTTCGTAAAGGACAAAATACTTACCTTGATAGCGAATTTGAAATCGACGCAGAAAAATTTATCAGCAGAGATAAAGGAAGAGACTTAGAAACAGACGAACACATTTGGGGTTCGGTAGCAGGGCCATTTCAATTTGTCCGCTGGCACAGCTTTGCCGACGAAGTAAAAGTTTAGCAATTATCAATAAACAATGAACAATTATCACCAGTCGGGTGTATACGATCAATAATTAACCACTAACCACTAACCACTAACAACTAACAACTAACCACTAACCACTAACCAGCATTAATACCCGTTTGCTGCTAACTCTACAGTGTGAAAATACTCCACTCTTTCAATCCAACTTTCCCAAGTTCCATTGGGGTAAAGTTTCATTAAGCGAAATCCCGGTGATTTTTGATCGAGAGCAAATTTTTTGCTTTTTGGCTGAAACTGAACGCAGGTTGAAGGAGTTCCTAAATAATCAACACCTTGGCGTTGAGTATAAAATTCTTGATGTATGTGGCCAAACAACACCAATTGTACTTGGGGATATTTATCCAAAACGGCAAACAGTTCTTCAGAGTTTTGCAAGCTACTGTTATCTAACCAACAAGAATTTATATTGAAGGGAGGATGATGAAGTGCTATTGCTGTTGGTTTATCGCCCGTCATACTTAATTGTAAATCTAGCCATTCCAAAGTTTCGCGACGTAGATAACCATGTTCCTCGCCAAATACCGAAGAATCTAACAATACAAAATTCCACCCACCGCGTTCAAAACATTTACGACGAGAAACAAGTCCCAGATTTAACACTTCATTCATGATCGTAAAATCATCATGATTTCCTGGCAACCAATAACTAGGAAGAAACAACGAACTCAGTAAATTTTGCAAATTACCATAAGATTGTGATGTACTATCACCTGACAAGTCTCCCGTCAACAACAGCAAATCCAGTTGCTCACGGAATTTTTTTAAGCGATCGATAACTGCATGGAAAGAATCAGTAGTAGGCATTCCCAGCAGTTGCTCTTGTTCGGAGGCAAAAAGATGCATATCTGTTACCTGGGCAATAGTTATGGCTGGAACTTCCTTCATCTTTTGTGATACCAATCTAATACGAGTCTTAATATCCAATTCTCCTTTTTAGTCATAACGCCTCTTTGATACTGGTAGTTAATGCTTCTTTGATAGCATATTCATACTGTTAAGTCCTGGCCAATATAATGGTTATGTATATCAATTAATTTTTGCGTTTCGTAAGTAAAAACCGAGATTTGCTTCTAACATTTTATACTAAAATAAAAGTTCATTTATGTTTTTCATCTATCCTAAGACATAAATATATGACATTAAATGTTTTCTAGGGTCTAAATTATTAGAAGTATAAATACTGTTTATACAGACAAAAATATGTATACTACGTAACCTAAAATCCTAGCACAAATATGAGCTAATGCAATGGGTGGGCATGGGAGGAAAAATGTAGTGCCGTCGTTATAGATGTCCTCTCAAAGTTTGTATTAATAAACAGCTACTTGGAATGGTGATTGTAGACTTATACTCCTTCCAAGACTGTTATGAGAAAACATAGTTTTATGTATTTAGAATTAAATCCCCTACAGTTGTATTTTTTCGGTGTATCCTTGATGCTTTAAAGGATTCTCACAAACAAAATGTACGAGGGGGTAGATTTTTAGATAAAATTTTGGTAAGATAAAAACTCTGTTATGCGGCGACATAGCCAAGTGGTAAGGCAGAGGTCTGCAAAACCTCCATCCCCCGGTTCAAATCCGGGTGTCGCCTTTTA
>CAYMZW010000078.1:2943-20146 GCA_964395005.1 uncultured Rivularia sp. | reverse complement strand
TTCATCTTGTATGCCAGGAACGAGACTTGAACTCGTGACACGAGGATTTTCAGTCACGAGACACGAGGACGTGTAACTCCTATGGTCACTCGATCTACTACAAAAAAATCTAAAAATTTGACTAATCCTTGACTAACGCACTCTTGAAAACGACCGTTTTTAGCAACTTTTGACATCTGTCAAATTTGACTTCAAACGGTCGTTCTTTTGCTTGCCTGTTAGGCATTTTTAATTAATTCTTGATATAAAGTTAATTGATGTATTCTAAATTACAACAATGGCTGAACCAAGCTTACAGGAAATTTTTGGAGCGGGGGCAACTCAAGACGTTAGCTCGCTAATTATTGATAAAGCCGATTTGGTGGCAATTGGTTTAACTGCTAGTGCTACCAATACGGCTGAATCTTTATTGGCTGCAATAATTGCGATCGCTCAGCAAACCTTAACTACTACTAGGCAAGATGCTAATCCGGAACAGTCAATAACTATTGAGGATTCTATTGAATCCCTAACTACTAGGAATAATCAAACTTATCGACAATTAAGTAAAAGCCTGAATTTTGAGAAGCTTGATACTCAAAGTGCGTTCGATCCAGATGACTATTGATGGTTGTAATCAAGAATTTGTTTGGCGGTCTGGCTGAGCAAAACGAGCAATTTTTAATAATTAATAAAGCCGATTTAGCTATTAATCCAACTGCGAATAATTCGGCTCAATCTTTACTGGCCGCAATTATTTTAAAAGCGTCGAAGCAATACATTGGAATGCTAACCGACGAAAACAACGCAGCCGTTACCGACCTCAACGGCAATCAAGTAACTTTTGACAATAGGTCACTTTTTACCCAAACCAGCCTTACTTACTATGACCGCTATTTACCTACAGGAATAATTCGAGATGTGTTTGAATTTTTAGAACTTGTTCCAGATGACTAATATAAAAGATTATCCAGAATTGATAGAACCAGCAGATGCAGACTGGTTACTAATTCAGGAAGATAATACTATTCCCGCATATAAAAAAACTAGGCTAGCTGCTATTAGAAATAGTGCTAGTATTTCTTCTGGTTCTGTGGGTTGGACGTACCGAGACGGTAGTGTTGATTTTGCTGCTAGCGCTGGGAAATATTTAATAGATACTCCTGCAAACGTAACTATTGATTTAGATAATGTTACAGAAGGAAGCGAGGTGGAAATATTGCGTTTGAGTAGTAATAATTCTTTGTTTTTGAACGGTATAACCAGGATAAAAGGTACGGATATCGATGAAAATACAATCGTATCCGTACCTTTTAGCGATTTTCCTAGTAGATTGATTTACGTTAATACCGCAATAGGTTGGCTTTCTATACCCGAATATAGCATTGAAATAGCTAGCCCGTTAAGGTTGCCAGACACCGGATTAATTCAATTATTTAATGCGGCGAATATTCAAGCGAGTGACGGGAGTAGGGTGGATGCTTGGGTCGATGAGGTCAGTAACAACAATGCGACTCAAAGCACTAATTCCGCTCGTCCAATATTAATGAAAAATGTTTTTGGTTTTAAGTCCGGGCTGTTTTTTGAAGGTTCTCAAGAGATGTTTACTGATTTAAGCTATCTTGCTAATCAAAAATATACAATAGCGATAGTAGAGGCAAGAACTTCTAGTAGTCAGGCTTATTTTATTGGCAATAATAGTAGCAGTACAAATAAAGCTTTACACGTCGGCTACAGAAATAATTCTTCATTCACCTTTGCTCAATTCAGTAATGACTTAGATGCTTCTATTAACGACTATGGCAATGTTGCTAAGCCTAAAGTGTGGGTGATTTCTAATAATTCAAGAGGTAAAGAAATATATGAAAATGGTATTTTGATTGCTTCTAATGGGAATACCGATGACTTAATTGAATCCAATAACGGCAGAATTGGTTCTGCTGTTAATAACAGGTATCGAGGATATTTAGGTTTAATTGCAACCTGGATCGGGGATAAAACAACATCTGAAATAGATGAAATAAATACAAAAATTAATTCTAGCTTTGGGGTTTATTGATTAATGACTTGCCATTGCGATGACGCACTAAAAGCTCAGGTCTATATCTCTCCCCCTGTCGGCGAACAAATTATTGTTTTGAGTGAATACCCACCGACTTGTTATGAAATCACTGAAGAATCTATTTGCTGGGAGTACGGGGGAGAAGGGTTAACTGGCAACTGTCAGCCAAGCGGTTCTACATTTACCCATTTCCACCGAGGGGAAAAACCGAAGTTTGAAACTAAAACTTCTCCTCAAGGTACCAACTTTGCCGGTTGTAACTTCTCCTATGTTGTTCTCAACGGTAAAAGTAACTTTCCTAGTTATGAGGGGGGTGGTGCCCCCGGAACTACTTTTGTCAGGCGGGTTGAGGGGGAGAATTGCAGTACTCAAGCTGAAGGACCGGGTTTTGTCGTTACTGTAACTGATGAAAGCGGAACGATATATGAAAACTTTTTCCCCGGTCAAGAGTCTCCCACTGTGGAAGTCGCTTGTGATGACAATTGTCCAGAAGGATATCTCAAATGCGCCTCTAATAAACACCCCGGTTACTGTTGCTTACCCTGTAAAGAAACAGCCAATAAAATCCGCGCTTTGGGGACTAAATTATGAGTGAATGCGCTGATATTACCAAAGCTATTCAAGAGCTATCTGCAAAGATTGATGGCTTTAAAAAGGAAGTTGATAACAGACTTGGTTCTCTTGAAAATCAAGTTGGAAACCTGACAAGAAAGCAGAATGCTTTAGACCAAGATATAAAAAAAATCATTCCTCGCGTAAATCAACACAGTAATCGAATTAACAATAATGAAAAAGAAATATCTAGATTAAAAAGTCAAAACAATTCAAACAAAGACTTACAGAAGATAAAAAAGCAGATATCCGCAATTGAAAAGTATATCAATGCCCTTGATGATGCGGGAAAATTGCTTAATAATCTTCTAAAAAGTTTTACGAGCATATTTCAGTCTATTAAATAAATTATGCCTGTTCCTTCTCAACCATTCGCTAGTCAAACGGTTAATACTGTTGGCGATATACTAAAGATTCAAAAGAATTATTTTAGTAAATTTAGCAACGGTCTGACTAACTTAACTAAAGTCACAAAACTTACTTCCAAACGAGTTAAAGAGGTTCGGAAAGTCGCTAATGATGTTAAGAAAACAGCAAAAAAGGCGAAAGACGTTACGGACAATCTAAAAAAAGGTAACTTCAAAAAAGTCAATGGAAACATGGCTAACGCTATTGGCTTTGCATTGTCTTTAGCGAGTATTGGATTATCGCTTTTAACAATTAATCACGTAGGTAATCTTCAAGAAGTTCAGTTAAGAAAAGAAGGAGTTGTTCAAAGAGACTTAAATGTCGCTTTTCAAAACTTTGTAAAAAATGCTTTAAATATTAGAAAGTTAAGAGAGGAGTTTAGTAAATTTGAAAGTAGATATGACAAAGATAAGGGTAGCGTGCTAACCGAAGTCCAGGAATCTTTTACCAACTCAAGACAAGCGAGAGAACTATCCGAGAAGGCAAAGAAGCAAGCGAATGATTCATTGTATGAAGCTCGCGAAGGAAGAAAAATATTAGAAGCTAAAATATCAAACTTCAACAACGAAATTAGTCAATTACAGCAAGAGATTATTTCTCAAAATGCAGAACTAGCCCACAGAGTTAACGATACTAATATTCTTGTAGACAAAGCTTATAAATCTGGGAATGACGCGCTTTATGAAACCAGAAAAGGGCGAAGTATTTTAGAGAATAAAATATCAAGTCTACAAAATAAACTAGCCTCAATAGATCCAAGAGTCAATCTTAATAATATTTCTAATCGCCTTTCTCAAATAGATGGCAAATCCTCTAATGCTTTGAACACTGCAAATAATGCTTTGAACACTGCAAATAAGGCATTGCAATTAAAAGCAAAGCCAGGTCTGCAAGGTAGACCGGGCATCGACGGTAAGCCTGGGATAGATGGTAAGCCAGGTCTGCAAGGTAGACCGGGCATCGACGGCAAAGCAGGCCCGCAAGGTAAGCCAGGATTACAAGGTAGACCAGGAATAGATGGTAAGGACGGTAAAGACGTGGATATGAGTCGCTATAACGATTTAATTAAGCGTATTTCTTTGATTCCGCCGCTAATAGCTCGCGTGCCGGGAGATACGGTCAAGCAAATGCCCAAGCCATTGTCGCAGCCTCAGATACAGGCGGCAGCATCCGCAGGGGTATGTCGCAGTACACGCTCTGGCGGATGTATGAGCAATGCATTAGGAAATACCGCAAACACAATAAATAAAAACACTGACGCTTGGGGTAAAAACTTACTCGATAAAATCAACGCTGGAGCTAATGCAGCTCAACTAGCGCTTCTTAGAAGAATGGATCTAAAGCTAGGTAAGCAAATCGTCGGGGGAATATCCGGTCAAGTTTTTAAAAACTTTGAAACGCTTAAATCTTTCACTAACTGGATACAACTTGACCGTCTTCTAAATGTAATAACTTGGGTTAATACCACTCACAATGCGTTGATGTTGAGCAACAGTCTAGGCAATACTTTATTCTCAGCTATTGATAACATTGCAGGAGTGTTTTTAAAGGATATAGACGGATTAGAATTTAACAGCAAGACGTTTGTTAGTAACTTTTTTAATGACTTGGCTAAGTCCATGTTTGGTGCTGAAAATGTAGCAACACTAAACGCTAATTTTAAGAAAGCTAATCGTGTGTATCAAAGTGCCTCAAACATAGTTGATTCGGTTCGTTCCATGACTGATTCAGTGAAGAACGTGGCAGAGTTCACCGCAGAAAACACAGGGAAGATTGGTAATGCTTTAAAAACCTATCAGGTGATTGCTCCAGACGCTTATAAATGGATGCCAGAACAAGTAAACGGACAATCAATTTGGGTTCAGCGATTGCAAAATCTAGAAGAAGCTGCGAGCGGTATTGAAATGGTTAGTAGCGAGGTTTTGAGTATTACCCAAAACGCCAATGAAATTCAAAAGCAGTTAGAGGAATTCAATAAAGGTGTTGAAGAACTAGCTCCTAAAGAAAGACTCGACAACAAACCCGTAGCTGAGAAAAAAGCAACGGAAAAAACAGCAAGTACTTCTCCAAAACTTCCAGAAGTAGATGGAGATATATTTAATTTATTTAGTGACTAGATGGCTATTCCTCCAGATTTCAACGATGTAGAGTCATTGACCGATATCGTCCGCCGCGAGCATAACAGGCAAGTAAAAGAATGGTTCGCCAATACCCCTGACAATGACGTTTCTACTCCCGAATCCCGACTTAAGCGAGCCTGCATAATCAAAGACGACGATCCGCTACTGGTGGCGCTTCAACGGCAATGGCTATTTTCAATAACAATAGGTAAATCACGCTCGCTTCAGACTCCGGTATACGGAATACCTGTTACTGCATTTGCAATACAGCGACAACATAAGCCACAAGTTTGTCTATACTTTCAACAAAACTCATTGCAGGTCAGCAAAGGAGATAACCCGGTTACGGGAGAAATCTCTTATAGGCTTATGAACGAGTCTACTGATTCGATGACTCAATCAAAGTTAGAAGTAATTGCCAATAAAATCAAAAATGTTTTTGGCAGAACCACAACACCTTATGTATGGAAGAAAGGGAGAACAATGTGTACTTATACTTCCTGGGAGGAAGGATTATCTCTAAAAATATTGGCTGATGGCGAACAAGAAGGAGAACGAGTAGTGAAAGATGTGTTACGGGTGCATGGGGGTACTTTTGATTCTACGAAGTTAAATGTCAACAGGAATAAAGACCCGCTAAATAAATACCCTCAAAATAGAAAAACAAAAAACATACTAGGTAAGGCTGTAAAATTACCTATAAATAGACCTGTTGCAGACGTGCGCTTTAGATACGCAACGCTAGCGCTTCACGGATTAGCAAGACCCGTCCACCTATTTGATCTAACTCTAACTCTTACTAATCCAGTCATTCAATCAAACGTTAAAATTTTCTAGAAACCTATAGGTGTCTAGACATTTTTAGCTACTGACAAATCTAAAGAGATACTGATAGAGTAGGACAATATTTCTCGATGGCATAAAAACCCATAAGATGGCAAATACTTACAAACCTGTCTCAGTTGATGTCGGATCTAGCCGAACTGAGTTAATGCAAGTTCGCGACGACGTAATAACCTATTTTGGTTTTACAATTTCAACCGACACGAATAACGTTGTTACTCGATCTCGCAAAGCTCATACCCGCTCCAAGTATGACGGGTTAGCCGATACTACAGCGGAAACAGTGAACGTAGAACGATCTACTTGGCAGGCAATTAAACAAGCATCAAGAGTTGGATCTGGGAAAGCGGTCAAAGTACCCACTAAATTAACAACCGCAGCCGAAAATACTAGATTCGTTACAATCCGGTTTCCATACGCTGCAAATATCGCAGCTATATCTAAATTTTTGTACGCGGTAGACGCGGCAAAGCGACCTGATTATTTTATTATGCCGAGCGGTGCGAAATACCCAGTAGCAAATGTAACGGGCGACGTGAATCCAGGTGAAGAACCAGAAGCTCCTGCACCATAAAAATGAATGAGTAACTTAATCGTTGAATTCCAGCAACAAGATAACTGGGAGCAGATATGGTCAGATCATATCGAGGCGCAACCGATCGACGGAAATCCGAATCGGCGTATACCTATAAGGACTATACCTATCCCCATTCTTGTTAGTAGTCCGATAGTTGCTTTTTTCGTTGACAGCGATACAGCTGCTCCTCATTGGCGATACGCTGGAATGTGTCGCCAAATAATCCCCACGGGATTAACAATAGGCGGCGTAACTAATGCCAACGTAGAACAACGAAAACTCTATCTTTATCGGATTAACCTGTTAGTTTTGCCCCGACTAACAGCTGAGTATTCATTGTTTATTGATGTTCCTTACTGGATTGTTGATTTACGATTAAACCTTTTTGAATACACAGGATTGATTACTGATTCAACAGAAATATCTTTCTTATCTTTAGAAGAAGATATTTCTAGATTGGAAGACAAGATAGATAGCTTAGGATAACTGTTTTTACTACAAGTTTAATGAATAGCTTTAATACTAGCGATTTAATTGCGATTGGTAGCCTAACTTTTACAGCTATCAGCGGCATTATTGCTGCTGCTTTCTGGTATGCAAACACAGAAAAACGCAAGTATGGTTTAGAAAGAGATTTTGTTCACTTAAAGCGAAACTATGAACAAATTCAACAGGGATTGAATACAATATTAAAAGAGTTTGACCATCGCTTTGATACTTCTGAAAGAGATATTTTAGAAATAAAATCTACTTTAAATCATTTTAAAAAAGAAGGCTGTAAATAATGTTTTCAAATCTTCAAGGATTAAGTATTAGAAGTTTGGTTGTAATGTTTTTTGTAGTTGGTAATTGTGTGTTAGCTATTGCAGA
Organism: uncultured Rivularia sp.; assembly: GCA_964395005.1. GTDB lineage: Bacteria > Cyanobacteriota > Cyanobacteriia > Cyanobacteriales > Nostocaceae > Rivularia. Next base: position 12,675 of record CAYMZW010000078.1, on the reverse strand, counting down.
TAAAAGTTACCGACCTGACTTCAACCAATTATCTGGAATGGCTATCACAGGTTACTTTGCACAGATGAAACCACGCTCATAACAAAGTATTATCCACTTTTCCCATTACTTCAGCCTTTATCCCATTTAGAAAGCGAGATAATTTTAAGCGATTGCAACTAACTAAGCTTAAATTCACTCCATAAACAATATAGTTCGGATCGCCTGTTCCGGCTAATAATCGAGTAGGAGTTACATTGATATGTACAGATCCAAAACCACTTGTTGATATTAAAAAATTTGCTGGATTATTGTCTTCGTATTGCCCCGAGAATTGAGATAGAATTGTATCTACTTTGTTAAGTATTTCTGATTCTAGTGTGTTTAATAAATTTTCTAATACTGGTCTGATACAATTAAAAATTTGCACATTTACGTCGAAATAAATTGAGTTTTTAACTGTTGTTCCAGGCACGTAGGGAGATGCTTTAATGTCAACATTTATAACTCCGTATGCGGAACTGCTGTTTTCTGAAGACGAATCACTGCCACCACTAAATACCATTAGTTACCCCCGCTATCAAAGCAGAAATAAGCAACCAAACAATGCTCCAAAGTAGTATTCCTCCAAACGGATAGCCAAAAATTCCGTTATATATCTCTGTGCAAAAAGTAAAAACTTCAAGCGTATAGATGAGCGTATCTTTTGAAGATTCCGCTAAATCATCTGTTACTTGATCTAATTTTTCGATCAACTTCATTTAACAAATTAATTCAACAATAAAAGGATAACTCATGAAAATTGCAATTGACCGTGGTCACGGCGCTCGGTTTGACGGTGGCGCTGTGGGAATACGCCGTGAAGAAGATTTGATTGGCGCAGTTACTGACTGCTTAGTAAAGCGATTACGTAACGCCGGACAGCAAATTATCGAAACCCGTCCTTTATGGGCAAGCTCAACTATCAATTCTTTATCGCGGCGCTGCCAAACAGCCAATAACGCAAATGCTGATATATTTGTTTCTTTACATTTCAATGCTTTTAACGGTCAAGCTCATGGTACTGAAGTTTACGCAATTTCAAGTAAAGGAAAGGCGATCGCTCAAAAAGTAGTCAACAATATAGCTTCTCTTGGATACTTTAATCGGGGCGTAAAGCACAAAGGTTTTTACGTCTTGCGGCACACCTCAATGCCCGCAATTTTGGTAGAAGGTTGCTTCGTTGATAGTCAGCGAGATATTAGCCTATTTGACGCTGATAAAATGGCAAAAGCTATTGCAGCAGGCTTACTACAATAGCCAAGGTTTAGTGAATTAATTACGTTAGATTAAGTCTGTAGGCGCTGCAACCCTTGATATACAAGGATTTTGAGGCATTCTAGATGGTTTTTAAAATTGTCTACATTCGCTAAAATCCTTACTGTGTGGGCATTTGAGGCACCTACAGCCATTTTTTCTGTTGTCATTTTTTGTAGGCACTGTAGGCTGAATAGCGAGTTAGTAAACAAAAAGTGTTTTACAGTTGTCTACCATCTTTGGAAACTATTACCCCCTAGATTTTTTTGGCACATCTCCCCATTGGCAGGTGTGTAGGCAAGCTGTTGACGCAGTGAGGACTAACTGTCGGCAGGTTCGGTAAACTTCCATCCAAGGCGATCGCCCTTACCTACCGTCTCCCCAATGCCTTTGTCCGCAAGGTTTTGGAATATTATGCGGATGTCTTCACCTTTCATACTGTCAAAAAGACGAGAGTTTTGTTTGAGAATTCGGGCTTTGAGAACGTCTCCCTTGAGTTTTTTACCCGCGTCAATTATTGCTTGTTCATATTCATTTGGGCTGCTATTTCCTAACTCCTGTTCCCCGACTCCCAATTTCTCACTCCCAATTCCTAACTCCTCTTTTTCAGTTTTTGGGGTTCCCCAAGTGCTTAAATCAAGTTCGCAGGGACAATCATCAACCATAAATCGTTTTTTACCACCGACTTTTAACCACTGTTCCAAATTGTCATCTTTTAACTTTGTTCGGGCATGGTCGTAGCCAAAACTTCCCAAGCGAACCAAACAAAAGCAACTGTAAAATGTCCCCTTGTCCCCTTGTAAACCGAAGTTTTCAGCAGTATCGTTTTGAGCAATTACCAAAATAAACTGCTTATACCTCCGACCGCGTTTGGCGTGTTTCTTTAACCAAGTTGGAGCAGATTCACATTCATCCGTAAGAATGGGGAATTCTTCAGCTATCAAGAAGCGTTCGCGCCCGCTTATGGCTTCATCTCCCTGTTCCCCGCGCAAAGATACTAATTCTTCAAGCGTTACTAAATCGGCGGTCATAGATTCGTTGATAGCTTTGAAGTTACCTTTACGCCCAATAACGTAGTCTTGATTCAACCATTCCCAGTCAGTTGGCTTGGCATCCGAATCGTAAACTACAACTTTACCGCCAATTGTTGATGACAAGAATTGAGTAAAAGTCGATTTACCGTCACCAGTTCCACCAATCAAAGCAACGTGTTTTTGCTTCTTTTGGATATATTCAACTGGATTCGTAATTAAATTTGGGGGAGTGTAATTTTCTAGGTTGAAGGTGGCGCTAACTTTAGCAGCGGGCAAAAATGATTGCGCCAATAATCCCCTCCAACCTTGGGTTGATGCTTGCTGTAGTTCTTGTAATGACTGCTTTTTATCTCGTTCGAGGGTTTTTATCCCACAACCCATAATCGCTAAGCCCAAAGAACTACCGGCAAGCCAAGTTTTACGCGGTTTGGGGCTGGTTGCAGATGTAGCCGCAGCGGTAATGCTCAAGGTAAGCAGTCCGATTGCTGCTGCTTTTATAATAATCAAATCCCTCACGCGATCGAGGTATTCGGATGGGTGAAGATTTTTCATCTTGATGCCCCTAGCGCTACTCCAATAATCACGAGAACCAACCGACCAAGCACCAGAACTCGCGATTCGGGGACAACTTCTATCAACCACCAAGCAATAATGCCTGCAAGTGCTATTGCTATTGCGAAAATTACAATAAAAGATGCAGTAACTGGATTAATTGTCGATCCAGCTAAGCCATCGAAGATTAACGAGCTGCAAAACATCGAACCGGAAATGTAAACAACCGCCGAAAAAGCAATATCTTCAATATCTTTGTCTTTGAAACTGAGCAGATCCATCACCCGCTGTTTATTTTCTTCTCCCCACTTTCTTCTATATGGAATAGTTTGGGTGTGAAGGGCTTGCGGTGCCTGTACTTCTAGCTCGATTGGTTGATTATCACTGTTATCACCTGACATACAACACTCCTTCTTTGAATGCTTCAAACTGCAACTCGCAGCTATTGCTTCGATCGAATAGTTGACTGTTTAAATTAAGAAAGTAAAAAGCACACGCAAAACCAGCAACTGCCAGCGCGTAAGGAGTAAAGGAATCTTTCATTTATTAAGAATCTCCCAGATTGCGGCTTGTCTTTCTTCCTTGCTCGCACCGGAGTTAACTATTTCAACAATTTTTGCAGCATATTCTGCCAACTTGTCCTCGGAGGAGTTCTTTTCGTTGGCGGGATTTGATTTGTCTTCTTTAGTGTCGGTCATAGTAAAATAGTTTTGTTGTTCATCTTTGCGGACGGGCACACATTAGCGAACGTTTATTTGCACTGGCGTTCGCTTTCAAATATGTACCCATCTTTCTAGAAGTCTGGTTTATCCGTACTATCCGGGTTAGCTTCTAAATGGACAATGTAGGCTTGCCCGTAAGTTGTGGGTAGAGTTTCTCTCGTTTGCACGTTTAAACTTTTGGAGCAGTTTATTTTTTGCATCAGATGACTACCATCTTGGGCGGGGCTGTACATTTCGTAATTCTTGATTCGGTCCCATTCAGTTGGCTGTTGTTCTACTCGCGCTTGATAACTAGTTAAAGTCATCTCAGAAAGGCTTTTTACTACGGGGATACCGCAAGTACGACGCTTTCTTTTTGGCTGTACGTCATCGGTTTTTGGGCTTAATTTCCCGTTCGTAGTAGCTTTGTTTATCGTTTGTGATTCGGTCATAGTTGGTTGATACTAGGTGAATAGTTACTTGATACTAGGTAATTAGCCACAAAAAATTAGTGCAGCTAATCGCTACATGGCTTATATTGCAAGCACTTCAAAGGATTTCGTTAACTTTCCGATGCGATGTGACTTTGCATTTGTGACACTAAAGCCTCAATAAAATTAAGTCGCTCATGCCGTGATAGCTTTGCTAAATCTTCTTTTGCTTCAAATATTTCATTACGAATTCCCCGTGTATATATATCAAGGGAGTCTGCAAGACTTTCAATGAGAAATAGTTTTTCCTCCGGTGTAATACCTTCTAGCTGAGAACCGTATTTCTTTTCCATTGCCGATATTAAAGAGTTGTCTCCTAGCCTATGGCTTGTGTAATACCCAAGTGGCTTAGACATTTTTCCCCTCCTTCTCAATATTTTCAATAGCTTCTTTGATGCGCTCGGCTACGTCAGCGGCCTTTTGTCTGGTATCTTCATCGTTTGACGTGTTAACTACTATTGGCTCAATGCCAAGCTCTCGCCAAAATTCGACGGAAGACGGATTTTCGTGGTTATCTTGATTATGTTTGTTAGTCATTGGTAAAGTAGATATGTACGTTAGGTGGCTGCCATGTTCGTCCAGCAGCCATTTATTTCAAGACTTCCACAACCCGACGGCGCTACGATTTATGGGTTATAACTGGATAGCCAATTGATTACTGATGATTACTTCATGTACCACTAGAAGAGAGTTGCGAGTACTCTCCTCTTTTTTTTTGGAAGATTCCCCAAAGCCCTACGACGCTGCGATTTATGAGCTATATTGAGGAATTCATTCCTAATTGTCTTACTTGTCTCCTCGGGAAGTAGCGAGTACTTCCCTTTCATTCTTTTCACTAGGTACTAACCGGCACAATGACTATTTGGTCTGTTGTGGGTGTTCGCTAGGTCTAACCAGTTCAAACGCTTCAACTAATTCATCAAGCGTGCAGTCATAAAGATGCATCAGTTCTTTTACCTCCTTCAACGTCAAGCGAGGGGACGTAATTCCTCTCTCCCAATCACTGATAGTTCCTTGTCTTTTGTCGAGGGCTACCGATACTTGTCTTTGTGTAAGTCCTACACGCTCACGTAATTTCATTGGCGTTAGTTGGCTTTTGTCTTCTTTCATCCTATACTAATAAACGTATACAAGCAAGATATCCGTTTAAACGGATAATAGCTCTTACTAGTATTCTGTTCTCCCTATGAACAACAATGAGCGGTTACGGTGGCACGCATCCGCTCATACCTAATATCTCAACTAAAGCGCTGAGAGCGAAAGGCATGAACGTAACAAAAAGTATCTTTGCAAGCGGGTCACAGGCTTTGGGGAGGTCAAAAAAAAAAGAAGCTTGGTGAAAGCTTCTAGTTAGTGGGTGAATGTGAATTGTTAAATATCTAATTGTTCGCGTAAATCATCTAGCAACAATCCGGGCTCGGCATCATCCATAAACGGCTCATCCGGGATGAACTCAAGCTTGATTCTTATTTTGCCTTTCTTCCAGCCATCCTTGTTGGTAAAAAGAACCGAGCAACCAACCCCATCACGAATCCAGCTATCCGTTAAGTTTGTGTAGCATAACGCGCTGTTGACTTCTCGCACAAGGTTTGTGGTATTTCCACAAGGACTTTGTTTCTTCTCCATCCAGACAACATCATTGTCTTTCAAAATAATTCGTTCCGTCATTTCATTACCTAATGTCTACCACTAGGATTCCCAAATGCCATGAAAAAACTTGAAATTCGCATAACTGGAACGCCCGATGATATCGGTGAATTCACAGATTTTTTAGACAGCTTAGGAGTTGAACTTAAGGACTTAAACGTAATGACAGCGGGGAAATTTTATCCAAGGAGAGACGAACCATTAAGAAGTAGTAAATACGTACATATAGAATTTGGAAAAGATGCATTCAAGAGTTTTACAGATGCCTAAAAAATACGAAAACCCTCCGATTACAACAACCGAAGGATTCGCGCATCGTGGAAGTAGTCCATCTACCCGTATTCACGATGAATTTAATTATAGTCTTTTGGGCTTTGGCTTTCTCGTTTGCAATTTGGTCAGCTTATTTGAATTTCCACGCACATTATCAAACGCCATCGTGGTTATTAAGAAAAAGGTACAGCAAGGGAATAAAACATCCCGCAGGATTCAGGAACGTAAAACGCCCGAAACCAAAAAGAACGAATATTCCTACACACCTACCAGCTTGGCACCAACTACTACAATTGGTGCGACACGATGAAAAAACAGCGGTGCGATTGTACAACTATGCCAAAAACTGCAACCCCGGAAAGTCAGAAAAGTGGGTTCTTGAAAAAGCTTTATGGGATTTGGAGCGCGATCGATTTTAATTTCCGTCGATTAATTCTGCATTTACGGCTGTGGAAATGGGCAGCCGTACATCATCCAAATTTCTGGCAATTTGAAATTAGCTTCACCCAAATAATTAGGTCAAATATTAGTACTTATCCAACGGCTTTTGAGTTCTTATCAATAACTATCGCTTTCAGCAGACCATTTCTGTATTTATTTGAATCGCCTCTAGCAGTTAGTGAATTTTGTTCGACTCACGGAATAAATATGAGCTATTTCGATTAGAAGTTATTGGATTGAATAGCAATGGATAAAGAAACTGATGAACAAAGGATAAAGCGGCTAGAAGGAACTGTTGATGCTCTTAAATTTAACTTAGAGAATTTAGCCAAACAACTATTACTTTTAGAAGTTCAATTTACTAACTCAGATGAGGTCAATGAAGATATTCATCACCTAGTCAAAGACACAACGATCACATTACATACAATTCAAACACTTTACCCATGCAGAAGGAAACGCAACCAATAATAATTCCTCCAATTCAATTCGAGTCAGCAGAAATGTTAGAAGCAGCAAATCGGGCCGCTCTAGCATCAGTAACCTTGGCCGCTTATTTCGAGAATAAGTATCAATTAAATAAAACTCATGCGACAACGCTAGCTGCTTGTTATATCGAACCTATTCCTACTCAAATAGAAACAAACCCAAACGTAGAAGAAGGGCTTTTAGAGATAGTTAATGAAATGAAGGATGAGAAATAGATGAATAGCGAAAACCTTGATAGCGAATTATTTCATCAAGCTTCAGTGTCCACAGCTAATTTAATGAACAAATTAATTAGCTATATAGAAAACGAATTCAAAACTGACAGAATACGAGCAACTTTTGTGGCAGGAGTTTTAATAGCTTCGTTGCCAACAACGATTGAAGAGAATGAAGGAGGGAGAGAAGGTGTACAGGAGATTATTGATGGTTTTGAAGATGCTTACAAAAATAACTTCGCTAATAACTGACAAAAAAAATGGGTGCGTCGGCGCAACCAAATGTAAAACAAAATACTTTTTATTAATACTATGATTGTAACACAAAACAACCCTAAAGACACAACATTAAGACCAGATTATATCGCTACAAATCATTGGCAAGAGTGGGTAGAATCCGGGGTCAAACCATCAATAATTGCGGCTAATATTTATACCGAACTGGATGCGAGAGAGCTTGATGAAGTACTCAATCGCAACAATAGAAGAAAGTGGAAGCATTCAGATAAGCTTGTTCCAGCTTGGATAGTAAGAGGAATTGATCCAGAGAGTGGTGAGCTATCACTATTAGGCGTTCAAGCTAAACCGGATAATCCTGACATTAAGAATGGGAGGAATCAAAAATATTTAGGTGCCAATGATTATGGTTCCAGTCCGTTATTCCTAAAAGTTGATGACTATGATTATTGGTTAAAAATAATACGAGACTTAGGGATACCAATAATAATTACAGAAGGTGCTAAAAAAGCTGCGTGTTTATTAAGCAATGGCTATGCCGCGATTAGTATCCCCGGCGTAAGTACCTGTCGAAAAAAAGGTAGGCTCCATAAACTAATAAATAAGTTTTGTGGTTTTGGAAGATTATTCTATCTTTGTTTTGACAATGACGTAATAACAAAACGTCCGGTGCAATTAGCACTCGAAGGGTTAGCAAGAGACCTAACCGCAACTGGTAGCAAGGTAATGGTTATTTCTCTACCAGAAGGAGATGCTAAGGGAGTTGATGATTATATAGTTGCTAATTCACCAGAAGCATTCAAAACTTTAATTTCTCATGCCCAAACTATTGAGGAATGGAAAGAAGACAATGATTTATCATGGGCTGCCAAGCAGGAGCAAATTAAAAATCGAAAAAAATCAAAACTAGCCCGAGCGGTAGAAACCATTCAAACTGCTTGGGGTGATTTCCTCAGATGGAATGATTTAACTCAAGCACCAGAACTAGGGGATGAACAGCTAGAAATTGATGACCTAAGAGTTAAAATTGCTTTAGAACTGGACATGGACGTTACCAAAGATGATTCAGTTACAGCAATTCGTACCTTAGCTAAAGGGCGGCGTTATCACCCCATAAAGGAATACTTAGAAGACGTAGCAGAAAGCTACAAAGACGTTGATTTAAGCATCATTGATAATTTATCTACCGAACTGTTTGGTAATGACTCAGAAATTTGCAACATATATATGAAGCGATTTCTCATTGGGTCTGTAGCTAGGATGATGCGACCTGGGACCAAAATGGATAACGCAATTATCCTTCACGGAGCAGAAGGAATAAAAAAATCAACTTTCTGGAACGTGCTGTTTGGGGAAGACTGGTTCTCAGATTCCATTGATGATAGCAGCGGTAAAGATGAGAAAATGCTGATTCACGAGTACTGGTGCTTAGAGTGGAGTGAATTTGCGACGGTCTATAAGCATAAAGATATTGAAGCACTCAAAAAGTTTTTAGCTCAAAAGATTGATTCTTTTAGGAAACCGTTTGAGCGAGGAATTTCTAAACATAAGCGGGGATGTGTATTTGTTGGAACCACCAACAACCCAGAAATTTTACAAGATCCGGCTGGAAGAAACCGCCGTTTCTGGATTGTTAACGTCAACCAAGAAATTGATATAGCCAAACTAGAAAAAATTCGTGACCATCTGTGGGCGGCTGCATATTATTGCTGGAAACGAGGGGACATTCACTATATCCCCGAGCGCTCCCATGAGGCGAACTTGCAGGACAAAGAGAACGAACAGTTTAAAGCTACCCATCCGTGGCAGGAAATTATCGAATCATTCTTGATGGGCAAAAACCAAACTTATCTTGGGGAGTTATACGACCATTTAGAAATAGAGAAAGGGAGAAGGGAGGCGAGGCACCAACGGCAGATCGCTGAATGTTTAAAAATTCTTGGTTGGGAAAAGACAGGGGCGCGACCTTTCTTTAAAGGTGAGCGTCACTGGGAGTGGAAGAAAACTAAAGAAAATAAATGTAATTTTGGTGGACTAGTGGACACTAAACCTGAAAAGACAGACAGTACAAGCAATGCAAGCTGTCCACCTGAGTGTCCATCAGTAGTCCACCACCTGTCCATACCCACAAACATTACAGAACAACCTTCAGTATTCGACTGTCCACCCGAACAAGGTGGACAAGAAGAATGCAAAGTGGTGGACACTTTGGAATCCCCTTCAGCTAAGGAACACAGCCGTCACTGTCCACCTGTCCACCAAAAAAATAAAAAAAGCAAGGAATTTAAAGAAGAAATAATTCAACCTATAAGCTGTCCACCTGACTGTCCACCCGAACAAGGTGGACAAGAAGAATGCAAAGTGGTGGACACTTTGG
>CAYMZW010000078.1:0-2843 GCA_964395005.1 uncultured Rivularia sp. | reverse complement strand
TCAGCTAAGGAACACAGCCGTCACTGTCCACCTGTCCACCAAAAAAATAAAAAAAACAAAGGATTTAAAAAAGAAGTTGTCCAGCTACATCCAAGTTTTGACAAGAATAAAAATCGCTCTTTAAAAATTACGGGTATGACTGGAAATTGGGATGTCAGCTACAAGGTTAGTCAAAACCACATCCACATTGAATATGTCTCCCCGGACAAGAGACGAGGGGAGGAAGCAGAATTTGTTGAGATATGGGAACGACTGACTTACAAGCAATTCCGAGAGAAAGTAGAATCGGCAATTTGGGAATTAGAAAGGGGAATAATTGGCGATCGCCCTTTCCGAGTAAAAATCTGGTCGCGAGATATCGACGAATTAGAACCGAAATGGGTACCGGGATTTACTTTAGTTTCAGTTCCAAATCCACCAGCACAAACTTACTTTGTATTTGCGTCCGCTGATGGTCGTGCGGTTACCAAATTTGGTTTAGATGAATTTGAATTAGTAGAAGGAGAATACTAACCATGAAACTAACATGCGCTTACTGTCATAAAGCTTCAATGCAGTACGACCAATGCAGAAATTTCAGTGGCACGAGAATTTATATCTACAAATGTCCTAATTGTGGCGAGGGATGCATTGCAAAGAAATTAGAGTTTTCTGGAGCGCCACAAATCAAATGGCTAGCTCCTAAAGCAAAAGATCCCACAACGGAAGATGATTTTGGAGGAGTTAGGGAGAAAGGTTACGACATTATCGAGCTTAGCGATGCAACCGACCATGACGGGAATCCGGTTTACTGGGGATGAAGGAGCTATTAGAAATAAACCAACGTCTAACCGATGCGCTAATGGGAGTGAGGGTTGAACGAATTAACAATAAATTGTATTTACGTGCGACCCTCCCCCCAAAGCCCAATTCCGATAAAAGCAAACCTTATCAACAGCGAATAGCGTTAGGAATAAACGCCAGCAAGAAGGGAATAAAGCGAGCAGAAGCAGAAGCCTATAAGCTCGCTGGATTACTCGCTTGTAAGGATTTTAAGTGGGAAATTTACCTCCAAGAATCCCCCGATTCTCCCCCCGTCCGTTACGTCAAAGACTTGATAGAAGCTTTTGAAACCTTCTACTTTGAAACCCGCCAGCGCAACAACAAAACAGAAACCACATGGAAAGTAGAATATCTAAGGATATTTAAGCGACTACCTCAAGATGAGCTATTAACAAAAGAAGCGATTTTACAAGTAGTCCGTAACACCCAACCGGACACCAGAGCTAGAAAGCGCGTGTGTATGTCGCTGCAAGCGCTCGCACAGTTTGCGGGAATAAAAATCAACCTCAAACCCTACAAGGGGAAGTATTCACCAAAAAAAGCAACCCCGCGAGATTTACCCGACGACATGACTATCGCCAAATGCTTCTACGGAATCAAGGATGAAGCGTGGCGTTGGGTCTACGGGATGCTCGCGACTTACGGGTTGCGTAATCATGAAGTATTTCGGCTTGACTATAACGCAATTTCTAAAGGTGATTACATCGTAAACGTGGGTGATAACAGCAAAACCGGAGCGCGGCGCGTGTGGCCGTGTTACCCAGAATGGTTTGAGCAGTTCAACTTACAAGAAGTAAAACTCCCGCAGTGCAATACGGATCGCCCCAATGCCGATGTCGGACACGTGGTAACGGTGTGGTTTAAGCGCAATATTCCCTTTGCAGCCTATAACCTACGTCATTGTTGGGCCGTTCGTACTTTGGAGTTTGGCTTAGATATTTCTCTCGCAGCTCAACAAATGGGGCATTCCAACCAAGTACACTCGGAACTTTATCATCACTGGATAAGCGAACGTCATCATCAAAGGGCGTTTGAGTTGATGATGATGCGAGAAAACCGACCGCAACCCCCTACGGTTTTGGGACATAAACCTGTAAAATTTTTTCTTGACTAAACTTTGACTAAAGAAAAAGATTAGATGCAAGAAAGCGGTGTAGTCAAAACCGGGGTTATTTGGGCTGTGAAGTATGCCAGGAACGAGACTTGAACTCGTGACACGAGGATTTTCAGTAATCAAAAATTCCTCTTTTTTCAGTACTTTCACGCTAGCAATATTTATTATACCCCAATTTTACCCCAATTCAAAAGCAATTTGTCCTCTTTTAGTCCTATGCTCACCCAGGCTCAAACCCTTATTATTCCGTTGAATTACTCCTATGCTCACCCTTAGCTCAAACCCTTATTCTTTCGTTGAATTACTCCTATGCTCACCTTGGCTAAAACCCCTATTCTTCCGTTGAATTACTCCTATGCTCAACTTGGCTAAAACCCCTATTCTTCCGTTGAATTACTCCTATGCTCACCTTGGCTAAAACCCCTATTCTTCCGTTAAATTACTCCTATGCTCAACTTGGCTAAAACCCTTATTCTTCCGTTGAATTACTCCTATGCTCACCTTGGCTAAAACCCCTATTATTTCGTTGAACTACTCCTATGCTCACCTTAGTTGAAATTACTTTTTATTAATGTTGGGGATGCATTTTATGATAATGTCTGATTGTATTTATAGGAAATTTCATATAAAATGACAGATGACGATATCATAGAAGTCCCTTTACGTCCGCTTATATGGATGGGAAACTCTCGCAAAAACATCCGCGATTTTCCCGAACAAGCGCGTGCGTCTGTAGGTTATGCGTTGCAATTGGTACAAGCAGGAGAAACACCAGTAGATGCCAAGATTTTTAAAGGAGTTGGTAGCGGAGTTTACGAAATCGTTAAACGCTACGATACCGATACTTATAGAGTGGTTTACGCTGTTAAAATTGGGGAAAATGTCTACGTATTGCACGCTTTTCAGA
>CAYMZW010000077.1:0-20177 GCA_964395005.1 uncultured Rivularia sp. | reverse complement strand
AATTGAGTTGTAATTGCTCCCTCTGCTTACTAAGGAGAGGGTTGGGGTAGGTTGTCCCAGAAAATATAATAATAGTTACATATTATGGATAAAACATCTCCACTATTTCCAGAAAATCCTTCTCCGGCATATATTTGTCCTTTCGATCAAGCCTGTAGCTATTTAGATGCAGCAGGGAAAGAATTAAAGTTAGAGCAAGGTTTATTAGAAATACTTAGTCATCCCCGTAAAGTTGTTACAGTATCGATTCCCATAAAACGAGATAATGGTGAAATACAGGTTTTAGCAGGGCATCGAGTCCAGCACAGTAATATTTTAGGGCCATTCAAAGGCGGTATTCGTTTCCACCCAGCGGTTACGCTGCGGGAAGTTTCGGCTTTAGCAATGCTGATGACTTGGAAATGTGCATTGTTGGGAATTCCCTATGGTGGTGCAAAAGGTGGTATTGCAATTAATCCGAAAAACTATAGCGCTAGAGAATTAGAACGTATTTCTCGACGTTATATTAGCGAGTTAATAAAAGATATTGGTCCATCGGTAGATATTCCCGCACCAGATATGGGGACATCAGCCCGCGAAATGGCTTGGATGATGGATACTTATTCGGTAAATATCGGTCATGCTGTGCCCGGAGTTGTCACCGGAAAACCGCTTTCTATCGGTGGTTCCTTGGGAAGAGAAATGGCAACTGGGCGCGGTGTAATGATTATTGTTCGCGAAGCCTTGGCGGATAAAGGTAAATCCTTAGCAGGTACCCGAATTGCCATTCAAGGTTTTGGTAACGTCGGTGGTGCTGCCGCTGAGTTATTGCATCAAGCCGGTGCAACAATTATTGCCGTTTCTACAGGTTCCGGTGGTGTTTTTGCGGAGAATGGTTTAGATATTCAGGATTTAAAAGCTTATCAGAAAGAGAACAATCGCAAAATTTCTGGATATCCTCAAGCAAAACCAATTAGCAATGCAGAGTTATTAACCTTACCTTGTGACGTATTAATTCCCGCAGCTTTAGAAAATCAAATTACCCAAGAAAACGCCGATCGCATCCAAGCTAATATTATCGCCGAAGCTGCAAACGGCCCAGTTACCCTCGAAGCAAATTTAGCATTAGAAGCCAGAGGTGTGACAGTATTACCAGATATTTTGAGTAACGCTGGTGGAGTTGTAGTTAGTTATTTAGAGTGGGTACAGGGACTTTCTTACTTATTTTGGGATGAGCAAAAAGTCAATGATGAAATGGAAAGTTTGATGGTGCAGGCATATCGTAAAGTAATCGAGCGATCGCACAAACGCAAAATTTCTCCGAGATTAGCAGCTTACGTACTAGGAGTAGGAAGAGTAGCGCAAGCATTAGGCGATCGCGGATTATATCCTTAACAGTTAACAGTGAGCAGTTAACAGTGAACAGTGAACAGTTATCAATTAATAATTGGTAATTTAGAATTCAAGTTCATATCTTGCTTATTATCAAAATCAACGGAAAATATAATTTCCCTTGACTAAATAAGCAAATTATTCTTACGTTAACAAAAATAAAATCAGCAACGTGTTGATAACCGATAATTATTTATTGATAATTGATAACTGTTCACTATTAACTACTAACTACTAACTACTAACTGCTCACTGTTCACTGCTAACTGCTCACTGTTCACTGCTAACTGCTCACTGCTCACTGTTCACTGTTCACTGTTCACTGTTCACTGCTCACTGTTCACTGCTCACTGATTCTGATATTCACTACCGCTAGCACGGAAACCTTTTTCTTTGAGAATAATATTGCCGTTGGTGGCGTTATTAACAATAAAATCTACTTCACCAAAGGGAATAAATCTGACGTAGTAAGCAGTATTATCCTTGATTGCAACATAACTTTTAAACTTACTTTCTGGGTCAACTTTTGGCAATCTCGCAGCTTCAACAGCATATAATTCTGTTTTTTCGGCGCGATTGTCATAAACATTCATATAAATCTGATTTTCTTCGGAATAGATTCTTATCGTTCTGCTGTTGGTAGCAAAAAGTAATAAAGTCGAAGCAGGAGCAGGATTTGTGTAATTTATTTCAATCACATCTTCCCTTACCCAGCCAATATCATCAGCTTCCGCACCGAATTTGACTTTATACCAAGCATAAGTATCTCCAGCAGGTTTTTTTTGATCGAGAATTTTTACCTTGTCTCCCTTTTTTCCTTGGTGAATCACGCGACGATTCAGCGAAGGAGCAGAGCGGATATTGATTGTAGTAGCGTTACTGTTGTTAGTCTTGAGAATACCTTCGCTAGCAGAAAAAGCTTGTATAGGAGTTGGTTGATTAGCGTCAGCCATAATTTTATCTCCGACAATTATTACAGGGGGGTACTCAAACATATTAATAGTAATTTTTGTAACTTGAACTAATTACAAAGATAGAAACTTCGTTTAAGTTAACTATTAGCTAAAAGTATTAAAATTTACTACTGACGTTCGCTACAAATTTTTATAATTCGGTTTATGTGATTCTAAAATCTTTCTGGAGACTTAGGTACCTCTTCGTAGGTTGGGTTAAGCGGAGCGCAACCCAACTCGGATGTTGGGTTTCTCTTCGTTCAACCCAACCTACAAATATCATTATCCTACCCCTCAAAATTAATGTGGCGGAGTAGTAGGATAATAATAGGAATATTTTGCTGGCATTGCGATTCCTTGTAATTTCAAATTTTGTAGTCGGTATAAATAAGCAGCACCAGTCATAATGTGATGAGCAATATCGCGTACATTACGATTATTAGGATCGGCTAAATAAGAATCTTTTACCCAGTTATTAAAAGCTCCCATTGATGGCCCACACCATATTTGATAATCTATTTCGCGACCTTTTTCTCCAATATTAGACCACCTCGAAGAAAGACCTAAATACCAGCGAAAAATTAAAGCCATTTTCCGTTTAGGATTGTTTTCTGCTCTGGTAATTTGTTGTGGATCTCGTTGATTAAAATAGATTACAACATCTTGCCAAATTTCTTCTAAACCTCTTCTAAATACTTGTTTTTCTAATTTCTCCCGTTCTATTTCAGGAATATCATCAATCGAGTTATAGTTTCTATACAACTCAAAAAGTTTTTGCGATCGCATTCCGAACATCGTACCCCGTTTCAAGACTTGTAATTTGACTCCCATTTCAAACATATCAGCGGCGGGAGCCATCGCGACATCAGCCATTTGTGCTTGAGCAAGTAATTTTTTGGAATATTCAGAAGCACCAGCTTCCAGGCAAGATTGATTAATTGAACCCGTTACTACATAAGCTGCACCCATCATAAATGCAGCTAACGCCGATTGAGGTGTACCTATTCCTCCCGCAGCACCTACTCTCACGGGAGTGGGATAATTATATTGGGCTTGAATTTCATCTCTGAGCGTAAGAATAGAAGGTAGAAGACAAACTAAGGGACGATTATCGGTGTGTCCCCCAGAATCAGCTTCTACGGTAATATCATCAGCCATTGGAACTTGAGAGGCTAATTTTGCTTGTAATTCTGTAATTAATCCTTGAGAAATCAATTGATTGAGTATTTTTTGTGGTGCTGGTTCGAGGAATTTTTTCGCAATTTCTTGACGGGAAATTTTTGCGATAATTTTGTTTTTAATTTCGATTTTATTTTCTGAATTTAAACTTAAACCTACTGCTCGATAATAAACAATATTAGGAGTTAAATCTAAAAACGCTGAAGCTTCTACAGTAGTAACACCATATTTAATATATAAATCAACAGCCCCTTTTTCTATTGCTGATTCGCTAGGGCTATGAATTAAATTAAAACAATATGGTTGATTGGGTAAAGCTTTTTGGATAGTATTAATTGCTTTTTCAATTCGTTCGGGCACTAAACCCGCAGCACCAAAGGAACTTAAAATATTTTCTTTACCTAATGCGATGACTAATTCTTCTGAAGCTATACCATTAGCCATTGCACCTGTCATATAAGCATATTTAACGTTATGAAACTCTAAAAAACTAGAATCACCTAACTGTTGGGGAATTAAAGGAGGAATAGCAGTTAAAATTTCAACATTTTGGATCTTTCCATTATTAATCTCAGCTAAAGAACCTTCATTAGTAACACCAATTTGACCTTGTTTGCGAACAAAATAACAGGGTTTATCTAATTTTAATAGTTTGGCTTGAATTTCTTGTGTATCGAATGCGATTGAATTATCAAAACCATTCCAGTAAATATTGTGATTGCTGGTACTATTTGAAGTTTCATTTAAATATTTTATTTTGTTGGCGGTTGAATTGAGAGATATTGTTTTCATAATTTTGGACAGTCAGTATGCTAGAAGAAATTGAAATAAGGGGAACAGGGAATAGGGAATAGGGAGTAGGGAACGGGGAACGCCGGATCTGTGAAAAAAGATTTTCTTCACCCCAAAGTAATAATTGACTTAGACAAGCCCCCCAACAATACGGGGGGTTGGGGGGATCTAAACGGCTTCCAGTTACTCAATTTCTGATTGTGGTTGCGTAAGATTTTTTAGCTATAAATTCCGTTTGCATTAGTTAGCAAACAACGAATTTTATTGACAATCTAAACAAATTGCTAAATCTTTAACTTCATAAATTCTCATATTAGGTTTCCATAAACTCGCATCTCCAATTACAATCATTTTATTGCTATTCATATCAATCCGAGAAATATGAATTTCTAAATACATTTGGGGTTGGTTAGGTGGAATTTGACCTCTATATTTCCAAATTGTTTTATGATCGACATATTGGATAAAGCGCGGCGATTTTATGTTTTTACCTAAATCGAGTTGCAAAGCGTAAACCTGCATTGCTTGCATCATTGCCTCAATTCCTAAAGAACCTGGCATTACCGGATCTTCGTGGAAATGACATTTGAAGTACCAATCAGTAAGTTTAACGTCTTTTCTCGCATAAATATAGCCTTGTTGATATTTTCCTCCCTTCTCAATAATTTTGACTTCATTTAATAAATCTAACTGATATTGTGCTAAACGATAATGAGGTTTATGGGAATCTATTTGATAATACTTATTTCTACTTTCTTGAGCGCGTAAATTAATATTAATTTCAGGTAGATTTAAGTTATTTTCGGTTTCATACCAAGGTAAAACATTCCTACCACTATCTAAACCTACTTGATTCGCTAAAGCTTCTGGACTAAAATGACCGAAAGAAGCTTCTCCTTGATAAAATATTTCGTTGTCACAAACAAGTTGGAAACTGAAACTTTGTAGAATCATTCCCTGTATATTAGTTGAAGAAATCAATGTTGAAGTATTAGTGATAGTTTTACCCCTAATATCTATATCTTTAACAATTGTTCCTTCCCCATCAAGATTGCGAAAATATAAACTTCTATCTGGGTATAGTAAAGTGGTTCCTAAGTAAGCGGAAAGAAAGCCGCAAGGTTGCAATGCTATCTCCATCAAAATTGAGTAGGGAATCGTTTTAGAAGAATTTTGACGGCAATACCAAGGTGATTTAGGCACATCATATTCTGAAATAATAATAGAACCTTTTTTTAATTGATGCCTTTCACCTTTTACTTCTAAAACACGACTTACTAAACTAAGATGGGTATTAGGCATCCTAGAGGCTTTGACTGAGCCGCTATCATAAATTGCAAATTCTTTGCCAAAGCATTTCTCTACCGAGCCGGTGCAAAACTCTTCTACTTTTTCTTCTGTTAATAAAGCAGGTTTTTTAGTAGTTATTGGTATTGGTGAATTATCTTTAGAATTATCTTCAGAATCAATTAAAGATGGATTAACCGGGTTTTTTTCGATTAATTGTAAACCCAAATCTTGGAAATTAACAACTGTTTTACCTTGCAATATAATATCAACATTACACTTTATATAAGGATGAGGAGCTAATCCTATTTCAGTAATTTCCATACGATAAATTAACTTAGCAGAAATAGGAGTTACTTGCCCCCGACAGCGTACTACTTGAGTAAGCCCATAAATAGGTTGAAAACGAGCATCTTGAGTACAGATATGTAATCCTAAATAAAGGAAATAAACCTGCAATGCCTGCCCGCAACCTTCCGCCATTAATGAACCAGCTAATACTCGATCGTCTTTAAAATGACAGGGGAAATACCAATGATGTGGTTCCAGATCTTTTTCAGCAACAATTAATCCTAAACCCCAATCTCCTCCTGTCATATCAATAGATGAAATTCTATCTATCATCAGCATTTTTTCGGGAGGAAGACGTAAGGAAGAATTTAAACCATATTGACTGTAATGGTTGCCAAAACAGTCTGCTAAATTGCCTTCGGTTAAGTTGAGAATATCTGCTTTATCAAAACTGGATTTAGTACAAACTAATAAAGGTTGAAACCTTTGCTTCTGAATTTGTTTTCTTTGAGCTTTTTCTTTATCAGAGATAATAATTCCTTTACCTTGATCTAATTGTAAATCTGAAAAGAAACCCGCACAGCCACCGTCCATTTTCAGAATCATTTTATCTTCGACAAAGCATTCATAACTAAAGAAAAATAGTAAGTTATCACCGCTTTTGGCAAAAGAATTAATTTTGATATCGTAGCGTAAAGTATCTCCTTCTTTTGGCAATTCATCAAGGAAGGTTAAAGTACAATCGAGAAGTCGATAAACTAATTCTCCTTTATTCTCAAAATCAATTCCTAAATAGCTAATTAACAATAAATCGCATTGCCCTGATTCTACAGTTACAGCCCAAGGAACTTGGTTATCAACTGAATACCAAGCATTACGAGGAATATCATATTCAGTAGTGAGGGAACAAGGTTTAAATTCACCTTTAGTAGCGTCGATTTCAGTAACTCTACTAACTAAAAGATAAGGAGGTAAGGGAAGTCTGACTCTTCGATTGTAGGAATCAATAATTTGATAATCTTCTCCGAAGACATCCGCAATATTTCCTTTGGCAAATTCTAGTAAATCGGCTTCATCCCAAACTATATTAGAGGATTTGGTTGCAGTGTTATTAAAATTTGCTTCTGGAAGCTGAGTTTGATTAATTATTTGTTGAGATACAGCAATTTGTAGTTGGAGTATTTTCAGATTTTCTAGTTTTTTATTATCGGAATGAGATACACCATTCACATTTTGGTTGATATCCCGTGTTTTTGAATTAAGATGATTTGAGGTTTGTAACATTTTATTCGTTGTTTGATAATTTTCTGAGTTTAAAATATTAGAATTAATTCTCTTTCCTCCTAATATCACTTTCTTAATTATTGATTTACTATGAGAATATTTTTGTGTTTCATCAGTATATATAGGCGATAAATCGACATCAACATCATGACTAATAAGTTTGCCTAAAAGACGAATAATTGATAGATAATCATCAACATGTTTATTATTACTTGATATAGTCAGATGATTTGAATCATCAAGTATTTCATCTATCCATCGAGAGCAATTATTCTTAGCTCCTACCTCAATAAAAACTCTTACTCCATCTTGATAAACTCGATTAACCAGCTGCGGAAAATTTACAGTTTGGCAGCACAATTTTGCAGAATTATGAGCAAGATAGCTAGTATCAAGTTTCATTGGATTGCAGTCGATTCCAGAATACAAATTTATATCAGGTATATTCTGAATAGGCATAGTATGCATTTCAACTAATTTGCCATACTCAACATTAGCTATTGGAGAATGTAAAATGCTATCAAAATTAATCACCAAGTAAGGGCAATTGAGTTTTTTTATAACTCTTTCACAGGCTGACGGTTTACCAGCGATGACAATTTCTTGGGGAGTATTTATAAAAGTTATATAAACGTGTTTTTCTTCTTTGATAACTTCTTTTACTTTTGAAAATGCAGTTTTAACTAAATAGGATATCCAAAATTTATCTTCTTGACTAGGGTTTATAGGTAATCCAAAAAAACTACGACCTGTAGTACAATCTCCACATAATGCAGTTTGAAATAAAGGTGATTCTCTCAAAGCAGCGGTTGAGCTAGATGCATAACAATGATATTTATCTTGCCAAATTCCTAGAGCAAATAGCATTCCACTAGCTTCACCCAAGCTATATCCAAAAGCAACTTCTGGATGAATTTGAAAGCAATCTCTAAGGATTGAAGTATACAATGTTGATAAACTAATGCCGGTTTGACACATTGCTACTCCGTCATTAAAGAAGTCTTCTATTTTTTCAGCTTTTAATCGCTTGTCTAATTTGATTAAGCTTCTTGGATAAGCTTTTTGTTGATGTAATACTCGGCTAACATTTGTGACTAAATTAGCAAAGGTTTCGTAAAGTTGTGGGAATAATCGAAAAATATCTTTTCCTAATTCAATATCAGAGCTTCCCATTCCCGGATAGACAAAAGCAACTTTCCCTTGTTTAGCTAGGGGGTTTGCCGTAAAGTAGCTACCCAAGATGGTTTTCCATTCTCCTTTTTCTTCAAATGCTTTGCTTACTCCCTCAAATGCTAAATTAATTTCTTGAAGTAGCTCATTGGGATTGCGAGCAATTAAAGTTAATTTATATTTTTTATTAATAGATTTTTGAAAATGGTTATATGTTTTTGTTGCTAATACAGATAGATTGTAATTATCATCGATATCAACATTATCTTTTAAATTATTTATGTGTTTAATTAAATCCTCACGATTATTAGCAGCTATAGGGAAAAGATAAATATGCTTATTTTGTAAATAGTTATTTGGACGTACTTTCTGACCGATTTCTTCTGATAAAATTAAATGAGCGTAAGTATTATCAATTCCTAAACTATTGATTGCGGCTTTTCTTTTAGTTTGACTTTCTTCTAAAAACCAAGCTCTTGATTCTGTGGCAACATAAAAAGGACTATCTTTCCATAGCTCTAAATGTTTTGGTTTATTCCAGTTAGGAGTTGCTGGAATATAACGATGATATAAACATAGTGCAGTTTTGATTAAACTGGCTATTCCTGATGCTGCACGGGTATGTCCAATATTACTTTTAATGCTACCAATACAACAAGTTAATTGAGAAGTATCGTTATCTTCCTTGTTTCCAGATGATTTTTGATATGCTTGTAATATCCCTTTGATTTCTGCTTCATCTTCCTGGGGAATACCACTAGCAAATACTTCTAAATAACCGATATCTTGTGGATTAATGTCCGAATTTTCAAAGGCTTTTTCACAACTTTGTTTTACCGCACCGGAAGATTTATCTGGATGATTATTTTGAATTAAAGAAACTGCATCAATTACAGCATAGATTCTATCTTTTTCATGTTTAGCAGTTTCATGCTGCTTTATAACTACTGCACCCGCACCTTCACCCACCATCCAACCGTTAACATTTTCATCGAAGCTAAGAGTATTTACTCCGGTATTAATTGAAGCAAATTGCTGGTGTAATAAAACACTTTCTATTCCTCCAGATAAATCTACAGCAC
Organism: uncultured Rivularia sp.; assembly: GCA_964395005.1. Classification (GTDB taxonomy): domain Bacteria; phylum Cyanobacteriota; class Cyanobacteriia; order Cyanobacteriales; family Nostocaceae; genus Rivularia. The sequence continues at coordinate 10,768 of CAYMZW010000077.1, read as the reverse complement.
CAATTACAACTGCATCGACATCATCATTATTCAGCATTAACTGAGAAACTTCCAAAGCTTTAAAAGCTGAATTTTCGCCAGCAGAAATACTAAAAGCGGCTCCAGAAAAATCCCATAAAGCAGCAATTCTACTTGCCATGATATTACCAATAAAACTAGTGTATTGGTTCACTCCTGCTGCTGGATGAAGGCTATCTTTAGCGATTTTTTCTAATTCTGTAATTTCCTGTGTAGATAAATTAATATTTGCTTGTTTAAAAGTTTCTTTGATTTGCCAAGATAAATCTACTCTTCCTAAATATTGATGTAAAGCAAGTTCAGTTTCCATCGCTATAATAACCGCAACATTACCTCCTGCTTTTAAACCTGCATCCTGAATTGCTCTATCGGCAACCTTAAGCATTAATAGCTGTTGTGGAATTAATTTATCTTCTTCTTTTGGCGGTATTTTAAAACGAATAAAATCCAAATCAAAATCTTTTATGTACGCTCCTTGCGGTACTTCTCCTGTTTCTAATCCATAGTTTTTCAGTAATTCAGTTTCTGTCTCAATACCTTGCCATCTTTGAATCGGTAGGGGAATAAAATGTTGTTTACCTTCATAAATGTTGTAATCCAAACTGTCTAAACTATCACAACCCCCAAAAAATGCGTCCATACCGATAATTGCTAATTTTTTGGTTTTTGATTGTTCTGATTTTTCTTTTTCTTGCTTTTTCAAAAACGCAGCAGGGCTATTACTTTCCAAAATTAAATGAGCATTACAACCTCCAAAACCAAACGCACTTACTCCAGCACGTTTATGATTTTGTTCCCAATTAATCGGTGAAGTAACAATATTTTCTCCTCCAATATTTCCTTGATGCGATTTTAAAGGTTCGCTAATATTAATAGTCGGAGGAATTAAATTTTTATTAATACTTAAAACAACTTTTATTAAACTACCAATACCCGCAGATGTCAGTAAATGACCGAAATTTGATTTAACTGAACCTAATAAAGGAGAATGATTATATTCACTAAAAAATTTCTCCATTGAATTTAATTCTGTAATATCTCCTACAGGTGTACCTGTAGCATGACATTCTATATAATCCACCGAATTAGGATTTATATCGGCATCAGTATAAGCTCTTTCAAAAGCAAGAATTTGTCCCTTAGAATTAGGTTGTAAAACAAATTTGCCTTTACCGTCATTTGATAAACCAATTCCTTTAATCGTTGCATAAATGCGATCGCCATCTTCCAAAGCATCTTCATAGCGTTTCAAAGCTACCATTCCCGCACCTTCACCAGAAATCAATCCCCCCGATGATTTATTCAACGGTAAACTTTGATTGTTTTCTGGATATGCTTGAAAAATAGAAAAACCCATATTAATAAATAATGGATCTGCACAACTAACAGCACCAGCTAACATCAAATCAGCTTTACCTGCTAATAAATAATCGCAAGCAAGTTTAATACTATAAAGGGATGAAGCACAGGCTGCATCAAGCGAAAAATTCACTCCTGATAAAGACAACGCTTGAGCAATCAAAGATGCTGGATAACTAGAAATATGCCCGTTGAGTTGAGAAACTTTTTCCGTAATATTCTTTAATTTAAATTCTGGTATTGATAAAAGTTCTTGCAATGCACAATTAATTGGCTGATGATAAATAGGAGCAAATAAGTGATGAGATTTGCGGGTAGGAAAAGAGAGATTTCCCAAAATTACGCCACAATTAGACAAAACAGATTTATTTGCTAAATAACCACTATCCTCTAAGGCTTGTTTAGCAACATATAGCGACCATTGATAAATTTTGTCCAATTCTTGTAAAATATCTGAGGCAATATTATAACCATCAGCATCAAACTCAAAATTATTAACGTATCCGCCCTTAAGACAATAAAATTTATCAGTTATTCCTTTATTTTTATTATAAAAAGTATTAGCTTCTACTCCTATTTGCTCGCTAGTAGCGAATGAAGTTAAATCTTTTTTATCAAATATATTTTGCCAATATTGTTCAATATTTTTGGCTCCGGGTAACAAACAAGATAAACCGATAATCGCAATTTCTTTCATGTTAGCTTTTGTAATAAATCATTTTAAAGGATGTTTTAAAAGTCTTATATTTAACTCTCAGTACCTCTGAAACCTAACCCCCCTGCCCCCCTTCCCTAATAGGGAATGGGGGTTTCAAAGCCTCTCTCCTAGGAGAGAGGTATGGAGAGAGGTTCCGAGTATAGTTATTGAGCTTTTCAACATCCACTTAGTAAAGCACCAATATTTACTCAATTACCAATTTTAATTCCGTGCAATTAATTATCTAAAAAGATGATTTAATTGTTTACTAATCGTAACTTCTGCCCCAAATACTTGTAAATATATTTGACCTTTTTCATCATGTAGTATAATATCTGCTGTTAATTTTGTATTACTACTTGATTGTACTTCCATAGAGGCATAAAAAGCTGTTTCATAAGGAATATCTTGATAGTGTTCGCCTTTTTGACATTTTAAAGGTAAACTACCTGCATCATAAAAGTATCTTACCCAAATCAACATACACTGAAATGGAATATCAGCAGCTATTGACTTAAATGCTTGTGCCGGAAATTGACCCCAATGACTATCATTATTTTTAGATAATTTACATTCTAATGTAATTTTTTCTGGAGTTATATTTAAAACTCTTTTTATTCCTTGAAAACTAATCCCGTGGAATAATGTACCATCTTGATAGGGAAATAAGTTGATAAATTTATCCGAAGGCTCAATATCCAATTTTTCATAAATTGGTCGTTCGGGTGTTTGTTTTAATAACTTAAGGTTGCTTTGGTAATGATATCTTAGTTTTCCTTGTTTGTTCTTACTCCAGATTTTCGCTGATAAGTTGATCTCACTTTCAACACTTTTATTTATCTCTTCGATCTCAACATTATATTCGGAGGCTAAAGTTTGATCGAAAACAATTCCTTTTAACACTTTATAGTTTTCACAGTTAAAAAACTTATAGCCTTGATATAACTGTTCTGCGGTATTCGCTAACCATGCTAAAGCAAATACTGTTGGTAATACAGCGTGATTTCCAATTACATGATCTTGTAGAAAAGGATTAGCTTCTAGAGTTAATTCTCGTCTTATTTGATAGCTTTTTAATTCTGATTCCAAAGTTACTGAAGGAATTACTAATTCACTACCAACTACAATTTGTACAATATCTGGATTACATGAAGCTAGTTGATGTACAAATATATCAGTACCGATATCAACTGGAATTAATTTAATACCTCTTTGAGCAAAAATTTCTTTTAGCTCTGGTGTCACCATTCCACTTTCCCAAGGTCCCCAATTAAAAGAAACAACCTGACAATTTTGATGTTGATGTTTATATTGATGGGCAAATTTATTCAGAACTTCATTGGAAATTGCATAATCCGATTGACCTATATTTCCATAAAAGCCTGCTGCGGAAGAAAACAAAATTAAATGCTTAATCTGATTCTCATCAATGCAGTTTAATATATTTCTCAACCCCTCAACTTTCGTGGAATAAACTCTTTCAAAATCCTGTTCTGTTTTATTTTCTATTAATTTATCTGCTAAGACACCAGCGCCATGAATAATACCTGTTATTTGTCCAGTTTTATTAAATATAGAATTAAGCCGATTGCTTAAATTCACACCATCGGTAATATCGACGCTAAAATATTCTGCATCTCCTCCTAATTGCTTAATTTCTAATAAATTATCTTGAATTTCTCGATTAGCAAAAATCCCTTTAACTAATTTATTAATCTCTGTAGGTTTTGGTTTTTCTCCTTGAGCTTTAAGCACAGAAAAAGCTCGTTTTTTTAATTCCACTTCATCAGAACAATTTTTCGACCATTCAGGCTCATCTCTAAGTTCCGAACGACCTAATAAAATAAACTTACATTGATAATATTTTGCTAGTTTAATTGCACATCTAGCAGTAATACCTCGTCCACCACCAGTTACTAAAAATACGGAATGTTTACCAATTTTACCGATGGAATTTTGGCTTTTCCCTACAATTGAATCATCTTCACTGACTAATGTTACCCTTCCTTGGGAACTGTAACCAACTTCAGTAATAAAAGAATTGCAATCATAAAGTTCAGCAATTATTGAGCTTGCTGCTACTTCTGCTTCTAAATTATTACTTATGTCTATTGCTCGACAAAATACCTTTTCCCATTCCAAATTGAGGGTTTTAGTTAAACCAAATAAACCTCCATTGATGGGATTAAAGTTTGTATTATTTCCTATACCTAATTGTCCATCCAAACGCGATACAGTCACAAACCAACTGCGTCCTTTTTCCGATGCTGCATTTAAAGATTTTTGCAGATATTTTGCGATCAAAAATACTTGTTTAAGAATGGCTTTAGCCGTAATTCCAGTTGTTTCTAAGGGATTCACATGAATGAATGCACCTACAGCACCATAGGAATTGGCGATCGCACTTAACTGTTTCTTTAAATGCTCCTGACTCATATCTTCCAACACCACGCGATTTATTCCCTTTGCGAATGGAACCTGTGGTTGAACTATAGATTCAGGGAAACTAAGTAAAACCACATTCCATCCTTGTACGCAAAGAGATTTTGCCAATTTGACACTGGTGGCAGTGCCATCATCGGTTATCAAACAGATGTAATCCTGATTTAAGGTACAGTCGAGCTTATCTGTAGAGGGTAAAGACTTCAACTTTGCAACTCTTTGTTGTATTTCTTTACCTATATTTAGAGAATCTACACTTTGCTCAAAGTTTTTTTTTCAACCACCGTAGATTGAGCTAGATTTTCCACAATTTCGGCCAGTGTTCTCAACTCCGCCAATTCTTCAGGATTAACTTGAGGCAAATCGGGGAATAATTCCTGCATTGCACCCAGAATTTCCACTCGTTTGATCGAGTCAATGCCCAAATCCGCTTCCATATCCATTTCCAGTTCTAACATCTGTGCTGGATAACCCGTTTTATCGCTGACAACTTCGAGAAGGGAGGCTGTCAAACCTTCCATTACTTCCTGAGAAAGGACGTTTGTTTCTTGTAATTGTGTTGTCTGGGATTGAGTATTTTCTACTGCGGGTGCAACTGGCTCTGATGCAGTGCCGTCAGTCATATATTCAACAATTTCCTTTAAAGTTCGCAACTCGGCCAACTCTTCGGGATTAACTTGCCCTAAATCGGGGAATGATTCCTGCATTGCGCCCAGAATTTCAACTCGTTTGATCGAGTCAATGCCCAAATCCGCTTCCATATCCATTTCCAGATCTAACATCTGTGCTGGATAACCCGTTTTATCGCTGACAATTTCGAGAAGGGATGCTCTCATTGTCTCGAATTCCGGCTTATTTATTTGCGGTTTCTCTACTGGAATATTTTCTGCTGCGGGTGCAACTTGCTGCGAACCATTATTTGTAATAGCTTCCGGAGTCGGAACAGTAAGATCGGGTAAATCCTCCAACGGCATATCTTGAGTTTCAACCGTGCCGTTAGTTTCTAACCGATTGGTTGTCTTCTGTCCGTTTTCTGTTGTCTCTTGATGGTTTGATAAGAAATTGCTGGGGGGTGTCAGTTGTTTTGATGTTGAAGATTTACCGTTGGCTACAGACGAAACATTCGATCCATTTCCATTCAACCCCAAAAATTGCGATTGCATTAGCCCAAAGAATGTTTGAGAAGATTCTGCTTGATTTTTCAAGTACTGTTCGTGAACCCGCAGAATTTCACTTTGATGATCGTAAAAACGCATCATCATTTGCTCAAACTTTCCTAAAATCGGTTGCTCGTTTAAAGATAATTGTGACATTGGTTGCTTCTGTGCTTTGGTAGATGTTGGAGTTGGTATTGACAATTGAGGCTTAGTCTGCTTCCCTGTCGGAATGACCTGTGAATTTTTAATTGTTGCAGTATTTAGTTGTTTTTCGTTTGATGATTTTCCATTGACTGGGGAAGGCGGTTTTCCGCTGTCTTTGTCGTCTTTGTCGTTGCGCGGCACAGCAACGTTGACTACTGAGCTATCTGCTGATTTTTCCCGAGATTTTACTTGGTATCCATCTTGTAAAGCTTGCTCAAAAGCAGCTTTGGTTTTTTCGCTGACATAATTACTGCCGTTCAAACGCACATTTAAGCCCTTCTTTGTCTGAGTGGGCGCTGCTTGTTCAAGTTTATAGCTATCTACGTCCCCTAAATGCAAACCAGCCACCCGCAACTGAATAACAGCTTCACGCAATTGACGATCGCTATTTTTACCAGTACGATTGCGAGAATTCAAGGCGATCGCGAAATGGGGTTTATCTCCTAAAATATTTTTGACTAAATTAGCGAGAATGTTCTTGGAGCCAAATTCGACAAATACATAGCCACCTTGCCGATAAATATTTTCAATTTCCTGCTTAAATAAAACGGGATTGACAATATGGTCTTTTAATGTATTGCGTATTTCTTCTGGTTTTCCAGGATAAACATCCGCCGTAACATTAGAAAAAACCGGAATAGAAGGACGATTGAACTTGATACTTTTAATTGAAGAGCTAAAAGGCTTGAGAGCGTAACTCATCAGCGGTGTGTGGAAACCTGCCGAAACTGGTAGCAAAACAAAAGCATACCCATGTCGATCCAATACTTCTTGAATCTTAATAATTTCCGACTTGGTTCCTGAGAGTACTACCTGATTGTGAGAATTCCAATTGGCAATGATAACCTTCTCGAAATCCGCTATTAGTTCTCGCAGTTTATCAATATTGCCTGTAACAGCCACCATAGCTCCCCGATCCACCTGGGAATTTTGGGGAGATGCCATTGCTTGAAGCCGTGCATTCACTAACGAGAAGTAATCTTCATCACCCATAACACCCGCACACCACAAAGCCGCTAGTTCTCCGAAACTGTGTCCGGCGGCGAAATCTGCCTTAAATCCACACCCTTGCAATATCTTGTATAAACCTACACTAAAAGCTGCAATAGCGGGTTGAGCATTTTCTGTTTGTTGTAATGCAGTAATTTGTGCATCCTTTTGAGCTTTGTCAAATGTCGGAAACGGAAAAACCTGGCTAGAAACGGGCGATAATTTATCTTTTCGTAGAAGATTGTTGATATTCTCATAGGCTTGACGCATCTGAGGGAAGTTTATCGCTAATTCCTTACCCATTTCCAAATATTGAGAGCCTTGCCCAGAAAACAAAGCTACTACTTTGCCTTGAGAATCAATACCCGTTTTACGGTAGTAAATTCCTTGGGGGTGTTCCCATGATTCTACTTGCTCTTGTTTGAGCGTATCAATTGTAATCCGTAATAATTCTACAGCTTCTGCTGCATGGGCACTAACAAAACCGACTCTAGCTTCCGTTAGAGGAATTTCGTTATATTGGCAAGAGTTAATTAATTCTATATAACGCTGCTGTTTCTCATCACTATTTAATTGGGCTTGTACTGCTTGACAACGAGACAGCAATTCTGCTGGAGTTGCAGCGTGTAGCAAAATTGAAGCAGGCCCGTAGTGCAAACGATAAGCTTTATTATGTTCGGGTTCATATTCTTCAAGAACCACATGATAATTCGTACCCCCAAAACCGAAAGAACTAACTCCTGCTCTTCTAGGAACATCTTTTTCCGTGGGAATCCAAGGTCGAGTTTCGGTATTCAAATAAAACGGTGAATCCTCAATTTGTAGTTTTGGATTCGGTTTATTGATATTTATAGTAGGTGGTAAAACTTTGTGATGTAGTGCTAAAGCAGCTTTAATCAAACTTGCTGCCCCAGCGGCGGATTTAGTATGTCCAATCTGAGATTTGACACTGCCTAAAGCAATATGTTGTTTTCTATCTTTTCTATGATTCTTGTTGCTAAAAACTTCATTTAATGCTTCAAATTCCGTCGGATCTCCTGCCATAGTTCCGGTGCCGTGAGCTTCTATCAACCCGACAGTTTCAGGAGAAAATCCGGCATCTTCATAGGCTCGATTCAAAGCTACAACTTGTCCAGAACAACGTGGTGCATAAATGCTTTTATATTTACCATCGCTAGAAGTACCAATTCCTTTGATTGTGGAATAAATGCGATCGCCATCTCGTTTGGCATCTTCAAGCCGCTTGAGTACCATCATCCCAATGCCTTCACCAATCAACATCCCATCTGAATCAGCATCAAAGGGAGCTATTTTCTGTCTTTTGGAAAAAGCAGGAGTTTTGCTAAAAGACATATACATGAAAATTGAATTGTCGGTATCTACACCGCCAGTAATCATCATGTCGCTACGGTGTTCAGTCAACTCGCTCAGAGCCATCCGCACAGCCGATAATGAACTAGCACAGGCTGCATCTACGACACAGTTCATTCCTCCCAAATCTAAACGGTTGGCAATTCGTCCAGCTATGACATTACCTAACATTCCTGGGAATGAATTTTCTTCCCATTTGATGTATGCCAGCTTAATTTTCTCAATTACATTTTGAGTTTCTTCGTCAGAAAAACCGCTGCTTTTAAGAACTTTTTCCCAAACCGGATATTGCAAGCGGGTAGTCAGCGGAGTAATCAGTTTCTGTCCCCCACCAATTCCAAGCACTACACCAGTACGGCTGCGAATTCCATCGCTAGCTTCACCGTAACCGGCATCTTCCATAGCTTGTTTGGCAACAACTAGGGAGAGTAATTGTGAAACATCTGTTACCTCTAATATATTAGGAGGAAGCCCAAATTCTAGGGGATTGAAATCTATATCTGGGATGAACCCACCCCGTTTGCAATAGGTTTTGTCTGGTATAGATGGATCTCGATCGTAATATTCATCAATATTCCAACGTGAGGAAGGAACATCTGTAATACAATCTACTTCACCAACTATATTTTGCCAGTATTCCTGTAAATTTTTGGCTTGAGGAAAAATTCCAGCCATACCGACAATTGCTATATCACAATTCATATCTTTCCATGAATCAGGGTTTACGGAAAAAGTCTTTAAAGCGCAAATATAATCCACTGGCACTAGAAAAACAATCGGCTTCTATTAATTAAATATCTCCGAAAATCCTTCTGCTATTTCCAAGTAATTCTAGTCTGCATTGTCTAGTCTGCACTATATTGTTACATTACACAAGGCAACTTCAGCGAGTTAACGATCTCGATCGATAAATAATTGTAAAGCACAATTTCTTTTATAATTTGATGCTTTTTTCTTATTTATACTCATATCAACAGAGAATTGATAATAGTGGTATTTAGCTAAATAGTTGTAAATTCATTTTGGTTACATTTTTGATTTAATTATTTAAAAATATTTAAAAAATATGGCTCAAATGCACATAGTATGCTTAACGTTGAGAAAAAATGCTCTCAACTATTACTTTCGGGTAGTTATATAGCTTAAAAGCAAAAATGCTTGAAGAAAATCTTTTTTCCTAGATCCGGCGTTCCCAGTTCCCAGTTCCCAATTCCGGCGTTCCCAGTTCCCAGTTCCCAATTCCCAATTCCGCTCAGGTAAATTTCGTTTGTGCTAGGAGATATTGAATCGCCAGGTATTCTTAAAATAAATAACCCACCTATCCAGGAGAATATCTCAACGTGCAGCCAGATTTAATCGGTTTAGAAATTACTAAAGGTGAATTAAGACGCTTGACGGGAATAGATCCAGAAGATGTTTTTCGTCCTTCAATTTTAAATAATCGCGAAAAACGATTTGGTTTTTTCATGAATGAAGTAATTACAGCCCTTGCTTTAACTCCTATTGTTGTCGGTTTTATTTATGCATTTATTATTTTACCTACAATTGGGTCTGAAATTATCATCGGATTAGGTTTGTTAGTTTTAGTACCAATATTGGTGATATTGGCGCGGTGGGTTTGGCGAAAAAAAACTTGTCCTAAATCCTTAACTAAACTGCTAGATGAAGTCGATCAATATCACGAAGTTATCCAAGCTATCGATATTAACGATCAATTAGATACAGCGGGAAATACGCAAAGCAATATTAATGACAGAGACAAAGTGATTGCAGCGTTACAGCTAATTCGAGAAGATTTGGTACGGGCTTTGAAAACGGAACGAATTTTACGGGATAATAAAAAGTTACTTGCTAGCAATCAAGATTTATTTATCAATAATTTAGCTAATCTACAGGCTTTGCAAGTTAGTACGGAAGCTGGCGAGTATGCCCAACTTCTCAATCAGTCGTTGCAGATTGCTGTTGATGTTCAATCTCAAATAAAAAAATTACAATCGCCCCGATAATTTAATATGACAGAAAATATGACAGAAAATAAACCAAAAATAATTGTTCTCGATGACGATCCAACGGGTTCTCAAACTGTCCACGGTTGTTTGCTACTAATGCAGTGGGATGTGGATACTTTGCGTTTGGGGTTAAAAGATGATTCCCCGATTTTTTTTGTTTTAACTAATACTAGAGCTTTAACTCCACAAAAGGCTGCATCTGTTACTAAAGAAGCTTGTCATAATTTGAAATTGGCGTTGTCAGCCGAAAAAATTCAAGATTTTCTAGTTGTCAGTCGTAGTGATTCAACTTTACGGGGACATTACCCAATCGAAACTGATGTTATTGCGGAAGAATTGGGTGCTTTTGATGCTCATTTCTTGGTACCTGCTTTTTTTGAAGGAGGGCGTATAACTCGTGATAGCGTACATTACTTAATGATGCAGGGTGCCCCCGTTGCAGTTCATGAAACAGAATTCGCTCGCGATTCGGTATTTAGTTACAATCACAGTTATTTACCATTATATGTAGAAGAAAAAAC
>CAYMZW010000076.1:19133-20216 GCA_964395005.1 uncultured Rivularia sp. | reverse complement strand
GAAGAGCATATGGTAGGAGAAGAACAAAAACAAGAACGAAATCAAACTTTTTATATTCTTCCTCCAAAACCTTTTAAGTTAGCCCGCTCGCATTTCAATTTATTTATAAGTTCGCCAAAAAGATATTTTCAGGCACTTAAGCTGGCATGGTCAACTAGATTACATGGATTGCGCGGAAATCTCTATCAATTATTTTATTTTTTAGAAGCGGGTATTCTTGCTCAAGAAATCAAACAAAGAAAAATCCCGCATTTACACAACCACTTTGGAGATTCTAGCTGTAGCGTTGCAATGTTAGCTGCACAATTAGGAGGTTTTAGCTATAGCTTCACGTTACACGGCCCGTATATTTTTTTTCAGCCGTATCATTGGAGACTGGATGAAAAAATAAACAGAGCGAGGTTTGTAAGTTGTATTAGTTACTATTGTCGCAGTCAAGGAATGATATTTTCACCTATTGAAAAATGGAACCAACTGCATATAGTTCATTGCGGTATCGATCCGGCATTATTTAAGCCTGTATCTCATCAAGGAAAAGGAAAGCGCTTGCTATATGTCGGCAGACTCGCTGCTGTTAAAGGTTTACCGATACTTTTAGAAAGTTTATCTTCTTTGAAGCAACAGCATCCAGATATCCTATTAACAGTAATTGGTGACGGTAGCGATCGCGCTTATTTAGAGCAGATGACTGCCGATTTAGATTTAAAAGATAATGTAAAATTTGTAGGGTATAAATCCCAAGCCGAAGTACGTAAATACTTGGAGAAAGGAGATGTATTTGTCTCATCCAGTTTTGCCGAAGGAGTACCTGTAGTTTTAATGGAAGCAATGGCAGCAGGAGTGCCTGTAGTTGCCCCACAAATCGCCGGAATCAGCGAATTAGTAGAAAATGGCGTTAGCGGTTATATAGTACCTGCTGGCGACACAGTCTCATTAACACAAAGCATTGAAAAACTAGTCAACGATTGCGAACTCAGAGCTAAATTTGGTATCGCAGGAAGAAACAAAGTTGAGAAAGAATTTAATATAAATATCGAAGCTGAAAAACTCTATCAATCCCTCGACAAGGCATTGCAACCAGAT
>CAYMZW010000076.1:0-19033 GCA_964395005.1 uncultured Rivularia sp. | reverse complement strand
AAATATCGAAGCTGAAAAACTCTATCAATCCCTCGACAAGGCATTGCAACCAGATCGGAGTTAGGAGTTAGGAGTTAGGAGTTAGGAATTAGGAGTTAGGAATTAGGAAAAATATTTCTACCCCGTCTCCCCATCCCCTTGTCTCCCCGTCTCCCCATCCTCTACCTAGCCCAATCCATAGGCTCCATAGGTTCAAAAGAAGTTGTCATTTTATAGGCAGAACCCGTTTCTAAGGAGTTTTGGATTGCTAAAACAAGTTCGTTATTGTGTAGCGAAAATTCTGGTGAAAGTCTAGAGGGACGATTTTCCATGATTGCATCGGCCATTTCTGCAACACCACGACAAAAATCCATTTGCTGTGCCCCTCTATATCCAAATTTAGGCGATTTCTTGACTAAAGGATAGTTTTGCTTCCAAACACCTTCGAGTCTTTTACGCCCTATGGTAAGACTGCGGCGGATATAAACGGGTGTTCCATAATACCAGCAATCTTCGATGCCAAGTATACCGTCATCGCCGATAATTTTTAAAGAATGATCGTGAGGGGCAACAATACTACAGGTTAATCTGGCAACTACTCCAGAAGCAAATTTAATACAGGCTACTGAAAAGTCGGGAGCATCGACATCCAAGGCTTGATCGGTGTTTTTATCTGGAATTACACAGGATGAGAAGGCAGAAACAGTTTCCGCAGGACCAAAGAAAGCGGTAAGCCAGTTAACATAGTAGCCTGCGTGTTCCAACGTACAGCCGACTTCAAATTCATCCTTGTAAGGCCAAGGCGTACCAGATTCACTCAACCACTTGTCATAGGGCATTTGATGGACTAATCCATCATCCATTTCAGCATAGACTAAACGGACTTTTCCCACTTTATTTTCTCGCAATGCCTTCCATACCGTTTGTGCAGTTTCGCTTAACAAGCTGCATGGCGCTGAAGAAAGGTACAAACCTTTGGATAAAGCGATATCTACAAGCTCATTGGCTTGAGTCATTTCCATTGCGAAAGGTTTTTCAGAATAAACGTGTTTACCAGCTTGTAAACAAGCTTTAGAAACCTCGTAATGACTGCGGGGGTTAGTTAAATTTAATACTATATCTACCGTATTATCGTTAAGAATATCGGCAAGTGAATCATAAATGCGATCTATATTATGATATTGTGCAAACTTCACTGCGCGATCGCCAATTTTATCCATTACTCCCACAAGCTTTAATTGCGGATGCATCGAGAGAGTTTTCAGGTAATAGTCAGCAACATAGCCGCAACCAACAATAGCAATAGATTTGTAGGATAAATCGTGTTTCTTGCCATTTCGGTTAATTGAAGATGTTGCATCTTTAAAAGATGATAAATCTGGCATTCTAACTAAGTTAGAAATCTTGAACACATTTTTTAGCAGCATGGACTTTTCTTTTTTTTACTAGATATTATTTACTTTAGAAATCCGGTTTAATTCTTGATAATAATTGGGAACGGGCAACGGAGGGACACCAAACGTTCTTAACCTTTAACTGTTAACTCTTAACTAACACCCGCGCTTTTATATTCGACAATGGTGCGCTTCTTTCCTAATAATCGGGATAGATGAAACTGAATCTGACCTATAAGCCCAGGGAATTTATCTAATACACAAAACAGACTATATAGCAATGCATCCTTAGTAGTAGTTTCTAGTGTTTTTACATATTTATAGACGCGAGAAAATAATAGACTATAAGCTAAGAGAAGCCCGATTATGCTTATTCCCTTAGTTATCCAGGCGCTAGCAATTGCTAAAAGCGGCAATATTAAAGCCCAATTCCAAATTCTGCGACTTTCTCTTACCCAGTGCTTTTCGGGAGGTTGTCCGTGTAGCCAAGCACCTTCAGCATAAGCGTGTCCGTTGCGAATTGAACGCTTCCACCATTGCTTAAAATGCATAATTTGGGCATCGTGTAAAGTCATTTCGGCATCTATACGCATAATTTTACCGCCAGCTTGACGCAGTCGCACGCATAGTTCCGGTTCTTCTCCAGCAATTAAAGTAGGATTAAACCCTCCAACCTGCTTCAAAGCAGAAACACGCATCATTGCATCGCCACCGCAAGCTTTAGCCTCACCGACAGGAGTATTCCATTCGATATTGCATAAGCGATTATAAATAGAGTTTGCAGGAAACTCTTCGCGTCTTCTACCGCAAACTACAACAACATCGGGTTTAGCATTCAAAATATTGGTTGCTTTCTCAAACCATCCCTTCACCACTAAACAGTCTCCATCAACAAATTGAACGAATTCAACTTCGCGTTCCATTTGTAACAGATATTCAAAACCTGCATTTCTTGCACGGGCAGCAGTAAAAGGAATGGATAAATCTAGCTCAACAACATTTACACCCAAGCCCAGGCCTAATTCTACACTTCCATCGGTAGAACCAGAATCAACATAAACTACGGTTTTGCTTTCACCAATTACTGATAGTAAACATTCCTTAAGACGTTTTCCTTCATTCCTTCCAATTACAACTACTCCAATTGAATTCATCGAAATAATCTCCTGCAATCTATTTATTAAATTAATTTAAAGGATAATTCATTTATATTTATAAAATTAAGACGCGCATCATATTTATCTGTGCTATTTAAAATTGTTAAAAAATCAGGTGTCAGCTTTCCAAGTTTTGTAAGCACTGTAAGATTTTTCTAATAATAATTTTCGCTCTATATAAAAATTGCCATCAGGAAATAATTCGCGCATCCGATTTCTTGTAAGTAATCTCGTACCTCTAATCATCTCCGTCCAAACTGGCAATTCCTTCTCCCATGATTTATGTAAGTTCTGCCGAGCAAACTCTGGTAGTAACCAATAACCAATTACACCAGTATGCGGTTCAATGGGCCAATAATTACTTGGAGTTTGTACCCAATAAGCTTTACCCAAACGCATCACTTCAGATGCAAAATCAGCTTGCTTTGATTCATCACCAACATGTTCAATCACGGAATTGCTAAATACAATATCGAAGGATTGATCCTCGAAGCTATCGGATAAATTAGTTGCATCTCCTTCAACTAACGTATATTTTCCAACTTTACCACTAGTCTTATAAGAACCCGGTAAATTAACTAGCGTCACTTCAAAATCATGTTCAAACCATTGCCACATAGGGAGATGTCCTCCCAAATCAATAATTTTCGCATTTGATGGTGGTTTTACTAAAGCAATAAACTGCTTCATCCGCTCTAACCGCCAAGCTTTACCAAATGAATTATGTTTTGCCCATTCCGAAGCTTTTGCATAAGCTATGTGCATTTTTCGATCTCATTTGTAATAAACAAAAATATTATAGTTTGATTTTGTGTTAAATCAGCTAATATCTATAGTGACGCTGTTTACGCTTTAATTTGCCACTTTTAAGTTGTTTATTTGGAGTTTCCTTAGCAATCTGTTTTGGTATCTGTGCAAGAGAAAGAGCAATTGCTACGAATAAAACCCAATAGACATTAGCCAAACGCAGGAGATAACTTTCCATAATATTATTCATGCCCAGGAATAAAAGAAAAGCGAGGGGCCAAATTTCTTCAGGCTTTTTCGCAGCGTAAGCTCTTTTCAATGCTCTAATAAAAGCGGTTATAAAACAAAATAAAAATAATCCTAGACCGATTAAGCCTACATCTAAGGCAAAGTCTAGATAGCCATTATGACCGTGAGGTGCGACAAATCGACTTGAAAGAGTACCGCCAACAACTGCGGGATACCCTGTACCTGGTGCCCAGAAAGCTCCGCGACCGTAGCCTAGAAAAGGTCTTTGCATAATGAACTTAATTATCATATCCCACATAGGCGTTCTTCCTGTTAGAGTCGGGTCTTTTCCCATACCTCCCAAGAGAGCCGCCCAGTTAGTTAAAACAAAAGTTCCTACAATTCCTACAACTAATACTGTTAAGTCTAAATAAATAACGGATATTTTTCCTTGCCAGCGAAAAGTACGATAAAAAATCAACATTACAGCCAGCAAAAAACAAACAACAATTGCTGTTTTAGAAGTAGAAAGTACGATCACCAACAGAGGCAAACCAAGCCCCAACCATTTATAAAGACTTCTTTTAGGATTATCTACAGGTAGCACAAAAAATGCTAACGAACCAATTAGCATCATGCTTCCTAAAGTATTTTTATAATCGTAAATTCCTTTCCAAGAGCCTGGATGATCGGCTCCGTGAATACCAACTGAAGGATATCCCAACGCGAAAATTAAAGAAAATATTGCCCCTATGCCAAAAGTCCAAGCAACAAGTCTTACCTGTTCTCTTAAGCTAAAGCGCGAAGCAAAATACAATGCGAATGTGGTCATTTGCATTACTTCGCGTCCCATAAGGGAAGTGTAGGTTGGTAAATCTGACCAAATGGACGATAGCAGAATTAATAACACTAGTACCCATAGCACTAGATTTTTAGAAGCTACTGTTAAAGACTTTCTCCAACGAAGTAAAACTAAAGCAGTCGAACCTCCCCAAATAAAATATCTAATTAAAGTAATGATAGATGCCGGAATAAGTCCTGGAGTAATTGGAGTAGTACCCTGATTTCCTCCTAGCATCAATCCTCCAGAAAAAAAGGTTAAAGCTAAAACAGAAAAAGTTTTTTCAGCTAGTTCTAGAGTTTTTGGATTCGTTTTCATTAGCTAAACAATATTCGGAGTTTAATTACAAAATTGATTTGGTGTTTTTAAGCATTTACAGAATCTCTTTTAGTGCGAACCCATGTTTTCTGACGTTTAACCAAAAACTGAAAATAAACCGGAATTTTCCATAAAATATAAAAAGGAATTGACAATAGCTCTACAAAAGGTAAATCGGAACGTCCGAATTTAGCCCAAGCAGATAATATTGCTACTAAAAGTAAGCTTCCAGCTAAACTAAGAACAATCGCTGGAGTCCATATTCCTAATAACAATGCCGTCACGTATGAAAAAATTGTTGTTCCTAACCAAGCAATTACAAGTAAAGATAATGGCGGTATGCACAAATCTAAAGCACTGACAAATAAATCAAATCGTTTTTGTTTCAGCGCTGCTTTTAATAATAGGGGAACGTAAGTTAATAAAGTTTCTAAATGTCCATGTTCCCATCTGGTTCTTTGCACTTTAGCCGCTTGCACTTCTTGCGGTAAATAACCAGTCACATTTGACTGCGGACAAAACATCGGTGGATAACCAGCTATACTCAAATCGAAACCCAATTTCATATCTTCAACAATATTACTGTTAGCTATATCGACTGAATTAATTACTTTCCAAGGAAAAGCCATTCCCGTTCCAGTTAATAAACAAGCTTGTCCTAAGTTATTTAATCCGTAAGGACGAACCAAATTTTTCATTTTGAAAGCAAATGCTGATATCGATGCTTTAGCGCTAAAACTATTAGATTTAGCCATTAAATAAGCCCCTTGTACTGGTCGATTCGTAGACGCTGCTTTAATGGTTAATTGCTCGATTGCACCTCGATCAACCTTACAGTCTGCATCGACAAAAACCACCACATCTGGTGGTTCAGACTTGAGATAATTCAACCCATAATCGAGAGCATATCCTTTACCTCTAAGATTAGGTTGGTGACGCTCAATAACTTTAACCCCATTAGAGCGAGCAATTTCTGCGGTTGCATCGGTACAATTATCCGCAATAACTACTATATTCTCGGAATTATTTAACTTTGCTCTTAAATCTTTTAGCGTCGAATTAATTACAACTTCTTCGTTGTGAGCGGGAATTAATATTTTGAAGTTGATATTTTTAGCTTGCTCCCACTGCTTGCTCGTGCCTTTGGTAGCAGGTAACAATCCGGCAATAGCCTCGATAAAAAGTACGCTGCATATAATTAATAATCCACCAGCAATAACTAATAAAATACTATTTAGACACCCAGTTATAGTTATCATTATTTAGATCCTGATTCGTTTTTACTTCTTACTTCCGCGAAGCGGTATTAGGTACATGAGAGCGCAGGTATAGTCAGTATTTAAATTGCCTGCATTATAAATTTCTATAATTCTGTCGATTTTTCTTTTTAGAGCATATTTAATTTTTTAATGGTACATTTGAGCGGGCATCCTAAAATTTTGTTATATAGGCTTGTACCTCATTCATCTGCATACTCTAAGGTTCGATTCAGTCTTTTGCTGAGAAACGGTTTTGTAATTGAGTATCGCGATCGCTAAATTTGTCATAATTTTTGTCATAATTTTTTTTGTCATAATTAATAATTTTGGCAGGTATACCGACTGCGGTTGCTCCTGCCGGTACATCTTTTAAAACAACAGCATTGGCTCCAATACTGGCTCCGTCTCCAATCGAAACGTCACCAAAAATTTTCGCCCCCGCTCCTACATTCACCCTTTTCCCCAACTTAGGGGCATCATGAGGACGCTCTAAATAGCGGTTTCCTAAAGTTACTGCCTGGCGAATAATTGAATCATCGCCAATTGTAGAGTATCCACTAACCACAATTGCACTTTGATGTTCGACGATTACCCTTCTCCCTAATTGAACGGTATATGGTATTTCGATGCCGTAAGTATTACGAACTTTACGATACATCATTTTATACAATACACTAAAAGGCACTCGTAAAAGTTTGGGCTTAATTTTCATCCGCCAAACTCCAAAGCGATGAACTGCAACCGCTCTAAATCCTGGTTTTGTCCAATCTCGTTTGTGAGCAATCCAGTCTTCCTTTATCTGCTCCCACAAACTCAAATCATTAGCTAACGCTATTTGATTGTTTGTGGTTTCGGGGTGGGCATTCATAATTAAATTTCGATTATTTATTGAAAACTTTAGGAAGATTAGAGCTATAAATACCTTACCTCTAGCTACCCTTTTACAGCCGATTTCATCTAAGTGAGGTACACCATTAAACGCATGGGATTAGGGTTGGGGGGAACAGGGAACAGGGAACGGGGAACAGGGAACAGAAATAGGGGTAATGTACCTCACAGGACTTACAATTACAATGTGCTCTAACAACTTCTAACTTTAAGAACGCACCTTCTCATCAACTTCAACGCTAGATTCTGACTGGGAACTGCTGTAGTAAAAATAGTTATTCGGCTCGTACTTGACATTTACACCATTAGCGACAATCCCTAAAACATTTGCTTCAGACCTTTCTAGTAAAGACTGAGCAGCACTAGCGCTTGCTGAGTTCACTAACCCCGGTCTAACCACAACCAAGGCTCCATCCACCATCTGCGATAACACTGCCGCATCCGGGCTTCCAACTAAAGCCGGAGCGTCAAAAATTATACTATCATACTTTTCCGAGAGCATTTCGATAAACCTGGTCATCCGCTCTGAATCTATCAATGCTAAAGGATTAGGAGGCATCACCCCTGCTGTTAATACAGATAAATTGCCAGTGATTTTTTGTACTGCATCTTCAAAATCGTTTTCACCAACCATCACGTTACTCAAACCGATAGAGTTAATTAAACCCCATATATGATGTTGGGATGGATTATACATATCTGCATCGACTAATAGCACCTTTCGCCCTACCTGAGCGGTAACAGCGGCTAAATTAGCCGCGACTTCGGTTTTACCTTCTTTAGCGACAGAACTCGTTATAGCAATTGAGCGAATTTTCTTATCTAAGCTAATAAACTTTAAATTAGCCTGAAGCATTTGATAAGCTTCGTGGATCACAGTACGTGGGGATGTTGCAACTATCACCCTTTGAGAGACATCACTTGAATATCTAGAATATTCCTCAGAAGTAACTGTATTATCGCTAGTTTCAAATTTGGGAATAAAACCCAAAACAGTATACCCGAATAATGCCTCTGCTTCTTTAACCGTCTTCAGTCTTCTATCAATTAGATCGACAAAGAATGCAGCCGCTATACCAAGTAGTAAACCTACGAATATACCACCTGCGGTAATCCCCATTTTCTTTTTTGCTGCTCGCGGGCTTGCATAAACATCGGCATATTCGATGATTCGAGCGTTACCTACAGTTTGATTTTCTGCAACTCTAATCTCCTGCAATCTCCTACTCAAATTTTCTAAGCTTGCCCGTGCTACATCTCGCTGACGTTCCCGCTCTTTAAGCTGTTTCTCCAAATTTGGTAGAATATCAGCCCTCTCTTTGAATAAACTTTTCTGTTTTTCTAAAGCTGCTATTTTTCTTCCTAAACCTATGCGTTGGGCTTGTATTTGTATCAACCCGGCAGTCAAGTCTTGCTTGATTTGATCCATCTGCAATCTACTGGGTGCAATTCCCGGTTGATAGCCTAATACGTCTCCAGTTCTTTGTTTTAATAAAGCATTTAAAGCTTTCTCTTTCTGTCTTAAATCAATTATTTCGGGATGGGCTTCGGTATGGCTAGTAGCTAAAGTTGCTAAATCTGATTGAACTTTTTGTAACTGCTCTAATACCTCTTGCACTGCTGGCACTTGAGAAGAAGTAATGTCTACAGCCAAATTTTCTGGTAATTTTAATTGACTGCGTAACTCAATTTCCCTTGCCTGTATTTCTGCTAGTTCAGAACGGGCTTGGTTTAACTCATCATTTAACTTATTTATTGTTGAAACTGTACCAGTTGTTTCCTGTTGCAAATCAATAATTTGATTTGTTGATTTAAACTTACGTAAATTTTCCGCTTTTTGCTCTAATCTTTTTAGCGCATCGGGAATTTGATTTTGAATAAACTTACCTGCTGTCCTCGCTTCTAAACGGTTAACGGCAATATTGTTTTTTATAAAAGATTTCATTGCCTGATCGACTATTTTTTTTGCCAATTCAGGTTTTTCAGAAGCATAAGATACTGTTAATACATCAGTACCTAAAACTGCCTTTGCTTGCAACTTAATCGCTCCAGGCTCCCAAGGTTCGCCGTTTTTCTTTTTGAGGTCAAGAGCATCAATTACTTCTTCTTTGAGTGATGTTGATTCAACTAATAAAGCTTGAGTATCTAAAGGATTAAACTCGCGCTTTAAAGCTTCTAGATCGCCTATTTTTTCTCCTGCTCCTGTTAGAGATGATGTACGGTTCGATTGGAACAGTAGCTTTCCACTAGCTTCGTAAGCAGGTTTTTGAACTGACACCGTAAACAGTGCTAAACCCGCAAAAGTTGCGAAAACTCCTGTTGCTACCAGCCAACGACGTTTTAAAACTAATAGATATTTCTGTAAATCTATCTCTTCTGGATAGTTTTGATTTTCCATAGCTCGTAATATAGTTTATGTTTATTTTTATAAATAGCACAAAACATTTTGAGGAATACCTACTTTTATTGTTTGATACACTTTTAAGATAAATACAAATAATTTCTATATTTTCTTAAAATTTATAATCGTAGATAGAACACTTTTATTTCAATTGCGTTTCACTTTTGACCAAGGATTTTTATACATTTTGAGCCGTTGCTTAAATATTAAATAGATGAATGGAAGTGCATCTAGAATATATCTTTTCCAAAGCCGCTTGGGTTCGCTTGAAAGTCTATATAGCCACTCCAAACCAACTTCACTCATCCATTTAGGACAACGTTTAATGTTTCCTGCCTCAAAGTTTATTGTTGCACCGATCGCCAAGTATATCTTGACAGAGTGTAAATATTTTCTATGTTTTGCAATCCACATTTCTTGTTTGGGAGCGCCTACTCCCATTGCCAAAACAGTTGCATTAGAGGAATTAATTAGTCTCAAAATTTTTTCACATTCTTCTCGATCTTTTTCAAAACCAAAGGGAGGCGAGTAAGTATCAATAATTATATTTCTACCTATCTTAGAATTGATGTTTTTTCTAGCAATTTCAGCAATTCCTTCTTCAGCACCCAACAAAAATATTTTTATACTTTGATCGTCTCGATAATAAGTATAAAACGCTGGAAACAAATCGGAACCTGAAATTTTCTCAATAATGGGTGTTCCTAAAAAACGAGATACATACATCAATATTTTGCTGTCGCAAACTGTGTATTCTGCTTCTTCGTACACTCCATAAAAATCACGGTCTCGCTGCAATTTCATTAGGTGATCGACGTTGGGGGTTACTACAAGACCACCACCTTGCAACTTGGAAAGCAAGTCGCTCATCGCGACGTTATTGATATTTACGTTCAGCAACTGCACCTGTGTCATCACCTATATCCAAACAGCACTACTACGTTTCAAATAAAGTGTCTATTAATGACTAGCCAGGGGAGGCAAATTATTTGGGAAATTCAAAAACACTGAATAAACCTTGAACTTGCTTATATATGGCACAAATATTAAAAATCGGTATTCCCTCAAGGTTAAAGCTATCCAATCGCGTTAAGCAATATCCTACCAAAGGGGTATCGAAATCAGGGGAATTCCAAATTTCATCAAAGAGCATTCAAAGCTAAAAGCATTTTTTGGAAAACGATTTAAATCTATACAAAATATCACAGTTTGTTTTAATTTCTTCATTTTTGATGAATAAACTTTAATATAACTTTATTTGGAATAATTTAAACCAATTCATGTAAAGTTAATGTGTAGAAGCCATCCTTAATAATAAAGAAATTGTAAAGTTACCGTGAAATCTCGTAAGAAGATTGTCTAATTTAGGATTGGGCTTGTTTTCGGTTATCCTATCGTAATTTCACTTAAGTATTGTGGAAATCCACATAAGTATGCTTCTGGCTGGATATATAAACGATTAGCACCACCCAATTGCATAAATTAAGTAAAAATACCTATGTATTGCTATTTTAAAATAAATCTTAATAGAAAGTTATTAAGTTATATGGATTTATAACAACTATAGGATTATGTATTTAAGGAATTACTCTTTGTGCTAACTATTTTCTCGTATGGCGATCGCAATACATATGTAATTAAGAAAAAAACTAAATAATTTACCTGTAGTTCGATAAAATTGCTTGTATGAATTTACCCTTTGCAGCAAGCCAGACGAATCTATCTATAGTTATAAATATTTAAATAGATATAAAGTTCGCAGTATAATGAAGGCTTATTTTGCTTAATTCTGGGCGAAGGTAAAAACTGAGTATGGGATTTTACCTTATTCTTGCGAAGCAAGTAAAACCCCATACCTCAAAAAAATTTTGCGATCGGCATCAGCATTTCCACTATTTTCAAGCCTTTACCGATTGGTTCTCAACCACTTAACAATACCATCAGCAAGAGTTCGCGCTAACTTTTTCTGCTGCTTGGGATTATTTACCCATTCAAACTCTTCGGGGTTACTCATAAAACCCAACTCCAACAATAATGAAGGTGCTGCTTCGGGACGAGTTAGCGCTAAGTTATTCCAAAATACTCCATAAGAAGGTCTATCTAACTTTTCAACTAAATAGTTATGTAGATATACTGACAAGCTATGAGCTTGAGGATGATACCAAAACATTCCTATACCCTTAGTATTTTCCGCATCACCATAATCTGGGAGAGCATTGTAATGAACTGATAGCGCTAAGGTAGGTTCTTCATTGGCAATTATTTTCTGGCGATCGCCTAAAGATACAAATTTATCCTCTTCCCTTGTCATCACCACCGTAGCGCCTTTTTTAACCAATTCTTCTCGCAACAGCTTAGATACAACTAAATTTACATCTTTCTCAGGCAAACCTGTAGGCCCAACGGCTCCCAATTCTTTACCACCATGTCCAGGATCGATCAAAATCTTGATACCAGATAAAGGTTTGCGTCTGCTGCGACGCAATTCGGGAGGATGACGTAACTTTAATTTTAAAGTTGTGCCCTCATATCCCAACTTATATCCCCACTGTTGATTTTTCTTCAGATTAAAAATATATTGAACTGCCGTTGAAGTTCCTCCTGGGGATGGAGGTATTTGCTGCCAATCCA
Organism: uncultured Rivularia sp.; assembly: GCA_964395005.1. GTDB lineage: Bacteria > Cyanobacteriota > Cyanobacteriia > Cyanobacteriales > Nostocaceae > Rivularia. The sequence continues at coordinate 7,190 of CAYMZW010000076.1, read as the reverse complement.
TGCGTGATATAAATGGATTGTCATTAAACGGAATAGTGTCCGTTTGGGCAGTGGTGTTGTGCAGCGTCAGAGTAAATTTGTCCGACTCCTGCTTGACGGTAACTGGTACCGGAGTTTGTAAAGGAAAACTAACTATTGTTGCATCTTTGGATTGGCTAGAAGCAACGCTGCGAATAATTGTACTAGGAACGATCGCTGATGGTAAAGCAACAGTTTCCGAACTTTTAATCCAAGCTCCATAGTCTAAACGCAACCACTCACCAGTTTTTCCGGTTACAGCCGATCGGGTACCCTTCGGCAATGGGGTTAGTCTAGAATAGCTAGTAGACGGGCCAGTGCGAGCTACGCCAAACTCAGCATTTACTTCCACAATCGGCAAGTTGCTCGGTTCTAGAACGCTAATTTTTCCAGGGGCTTTTTGAGTTATTGTTTGGCGGTTAAGCGTTAATTGATATTCTGGTGTTGCTTCCATCGTAGCTTCTACTGTGGTGCAACCAGAATATTTGGTGTTTGTAGCATTTTGTGGTTGATTAGTTCCTGTTAAAGCCGCTAAGTTACTCGGTAACTGACTCAGCGGTGGTTGGAGGAGAAGAGGAACCCGTTTATTTTCACCCAAATTTACGAATACTGTAGCGCTTGGAGCTGCGATCGCGTTAAAACATATAAGTTCTCCTGGAAGTCGAGCAATGTCAACTTCTGGACTTAGAGAATCTTTCGCGAAGGCCAACCCTTGAGGTACGCTCTGCTGATTATCAGTTCTGGTAACAATAAGCTGAATTTGTTGGTCTTTATGGCGTATTGTAAATGTGTTCTCTCCTATTTGTAGAGGGAAACTGGGTGCAAAATGACCGGATTCGGATCTACTTATTGGCTTACCATTTATCAAAACCTGTCCGGTTGGTGGAGCCGTACCGATGAAAAAGATTTTATCTGAGGTTGTTTTGTGGTTTGTCGGGGGATAAACCACTTTCAGGGTTTCTTGTGCCCAAGCTAAGTTGGGAGTTGCAAGCGTTGCTAATACTACTAATCCTAACAGTGGTTTCACGTCTGTGGTTTACAACAAAATTCTCAACATTTACTCTTGCACAAGACGGGTTGTAATTTTTAGAAGTTGCTTGAAACTGAAAAATTGATTGTATGACAAAGTTTGTATTTGTGACTGGTGGCGTAGTTTCTAGTATCGGTAAAGGAATTGTAGCAGCTAGTCTGGGACGATTGCTAAAATCGCGCGATTATTCCGTATCGATTCTTAAACTTGACCCATATATTAACGTTGACCCCGGAACCATGAGTCCTTTTCAACATGGTGAAGTTTTCGTTACTCAAGATGGCGCAGAAACCGATTTGGATTTGGGACATTACGAACGGTTCACCGATACTTCTATGTCTCGTCTCAACAGCGTTACTACTGGTTCTATATACCAATCCGTAATTAACCGAGAGCGGCGTGGCGATTATAACGGCGGTACCGTACAGGTAATCCCTCATATTACCAACGAAATCAAAGACCGCATTACTCGCGTTGCCCAAAATACTAATCCCGATGTAGTAATAACTGAAATTGGCGGGACGGTAGGCGATATTGAATCCCTACCGTTTTTAGAAGCAATTCGTCAGTTTCGTAAAGAAGTAGGACGGCAAAACGTGCTGTATATGCACGTGACTTTGATTCCGTGGATTGCTTCTGCTGGGGAAATGAAAACCAAACCGACCCAGCATTCTGTTAAAGAATTAAGGTCTATTGGCATTCAACCAGATATACTGGTTTGTCGATGCGACCGTCAACTACCAGAAGGAATAAAAGAAAAGCTCTCGGCATTTTGTGACGTACCAGTTGAGTGCGTGATTCCTTGCATCGACGCTAAAAGTATTTACGAAGTACCGTTGATTCTAGAACAAGAAGGATTGGCAACTCAAACGCTTTCCTTATTAAACATGACAAAGCAGCCACCAGATTTAGTGCAGTGGCAGACCTTAGTTAAACGGATGTACAATCCTCAGCATCGCATAGAAGTAGCCATAGTAGGTAAATATGTACAGTTAAGCGATGCTTATATTTCGGTAGTTGAAGCACTCCGTCACGCAGCGATCGCCACTCGTGGAGAACTACATATACGGTGGATAAATTCGGAAGAATTAGAAACCGAGCCATCAGAAATCCACCTCAAAGGAGTAGATGCGATAGTAGTACCCGGAGGTTTTGGTTCTCGTGGAGTCGATGGTAAAATAGCCGCCATCAAATACGCTCGCGAACGGCAAATACCATTCCTTGGTTTATGTTTGGGAATGCAATGCTGTGTAATAGAATGGGCAAGAAACGTTGCAAAACTGAAAAATGCTCACAGCGCCGAATTTGATGAAAACAGCGTTAATCCAGTAATTAACCTGCTGCCAGAACAACAGGATGTCGTTGACTTGGGCGGTACAATGCGCTTAGGGGTATATCCTTGTCATATCGTTCCCAACACCCTTGCCTTCAAGCTATACCGTGAAGATGTTACCTACGAAAGACACCGCCATCGTTATGAATTCAATAACGCTTACCGGAAGTTGTTCTTAGAATCTGGCTATTTAATTGGTGGAACTTCCCCCAATGGCAAATTAGTAGAAATAGTTGAGCTACCCGAACATCCTTTCTTTATTGCTTGTCAATTTCATCCAGAATTTTTATCGCGTCCTAACGGACCACATCCTTTATTTAAAGGTTTATTAGAAGCTGCTATTACTTATTCATCCCAACATGATGAGTTAACGGCACCCGCAGTTCAAGTGTTGTGAAACCAGAGTATTTACTCACAACGAGAAGGCGGTGAAGGCTTTATACTCTGAAGAAGTATTGCTAAAAATGTGTCGTCCAAATTTCAGGAAGTCTTTAAGGAGAAACTGTGGCGTATTGGGTAAAAATCAACTACGAAAAAAAAGAATATGTAGTTGATTTTGAGCGCGTCACAGCTTTCTGCTGCGAACCCAACGGTCGGGTAACATTTTGGCTGCCAAATAGTGCCATACCTATCGTGATTATCCCCCGCAACAACCAAGAAGACTATCAAAAAATCTTGGAATACATCGAACGAGTCAACAATTCGGAATCAGAAGATACTTACTGGGTAAAAATCTTTTACGAAAGAAACGAATACGTCATCAACCTCAAATGTATTTCATCGTTTTGTCACGAAAAAAACGGTAGGATAACTTTTTGGTTGCCCGAGAGCAGCATACCTATAATTATTAACCCAGTAAGCAATCCCGAATCCTATGAAAAAGTTCTAAAGTACATTCATCAAACAACTGGATACACTTTGTCACAGAATTAGTTGTTAGTTGTTAGTTGTTAGTTGTTAGTTGTTTTAACTACTATCCACTAAGCTGTCGTGCATTTAATTTGTATATTAGGACGGGCAGGGATGCCCATCCCACAAGAATTAAAAAATTCAGAATATTCAATTTAAATGCGTTTTAACTTATCGACTATCGACTATCGACTATGGACTATCGACTATCGACTATCAACTATCCACTAACAAATTTTTCAAACGCCAATCTCGCAGCACCCAACATTCCCGCATCGTTACCTAATTGGGCCCTAATGATCTGCAAATCTACGCGGGATGTGGGCATTACTCGCCGTTCAATTTCTGCTTTCATTGATGGTAGAAAAAACTCGAAACTCGCACTAATGCCGCCTCCGATTACAACCGCTTCAGGCGTTAGTACGTAAATTAAACTTGTTATTCCAATTCCTAAATCCTTACCATATTCTTGCCAAAATTTCAATGATTCCTCATTGCCAGTTTTGGCTAAAGCACCATTATCCGCCGGTTCTTTACCAGTACGGCGACGAATTGCTATTGCTGAGGAATGCTGTTCTAAAGAACCTTGATTACCACTTTTACATTGCGGGCCATCGGGAATTAAATTAATTAAACCCAATTCTCCAGCAGAGCCAAATCTTCCGGTAAACAACTTACCGTCAATAAAAATTGCTCCACCAACACCAGTTCCTAAAGTTAATAAAATAAAATTTTTATAATAACGGCCTGCACCTAACCAAGCTTCTCCCAAACCAGCGCAGTTTGCATCATTTTCAATAATTGTAGGCTTACCGATTTTTGCTTCCAAAATATCCGCTACGGGAATGTTCCGCCATTGAGGAAGATTAATCGCAATTTTAGCAATACGTCGTTTCTCGTCCGCAGGCCCAGGAGTCCCAACACCGATCGCAACAGCATTACCTTCAGGATCGACTTTCGCAACTGCATCAACAATAGCCGCCACCACCGCTTCAGGTGTTGCTGGTTGGGGAGTTTGCACAGTTAACGATTTTAAACAAGTACCATCAGACGTAAATCGTCCTAACTTTATCGCCGTTCCCCCTAAATCAATACCAATTACTTCATTTAGCACTTTTTTTAGTGAGCAGTGAACAGTTGTAGGGTGTGTTGTCGCGACAGCGCAACGCACCAATAAAAGCTAGCAATGATACCGTTCAAGTGAATTATCAATCATAAAATCTTTGCTGCAAAGTATAGTTTATTGGTTCATGGGGATGAGCTTTTTGTAACTGCAAATCGGCTACTTCAGTTGAATTTAAACGATGTTGTGCCTGTAAAGCTGTTACAGGTGCCCCTTGTAAAATAGCACTTAGAGACACAAACAACATAAAACCACCAGCAGCAGCAGCAACCAACGAAATTTTATCTTTTACCATAATCTTTAATATTGGGAATGGGGTATAAGGTGGGGGGAAGGGGAGAGGGGCAGATAGGGAGACAAGGGGAGACAAGGGGAGACAAGGAGATGGGGAGACAAGGGGATGGGGAGACAAGGAGAAATAATTGCTAACTACTCCCTACTCCCTACTCCCTACTCCCTACTCCCTACTCCTAACTCCCAACTCCTAACTCCCAACTCCTAACTCCTCACCTTTAACCTTTGACCTTCAACCTTTAACCTGTAAACTATTGTCGTTTCCTTAAACGCGGATTGACAAACTCATTCAATCCTTCACCAAGTAGTGATAACCCTACTACCATTGTTGTCATGGCTAATCCGGGAAAAAGTGTAGTCCACCAAATCCCTGTGGGTAAAGCAGCTAAAGCCTGTTTCAAATCGTGTCCCCATTCTGGTACTTCTTCGGGAAGCCCCAATCCTAAAAAGCCTAAACCACCCAAGACTAAGATTGCATCGGCGGCGTTTAAGGTGAATAACACGGGTACGCTTTGAATTACGTTCAAAAATAAATATCGCGAAAGCACCTGCCAAGTATTGGCACCAATTGCTTGTGCTGCTTCTATAAAAACTTCGGTTTTAACGCTTACTGTATGATTGCGAACAACTCGGTAATATTGCGGAACATAAGCAATACTAATTGCCAGCGCCGCATTTAATATTCCCCGCCCTACAACAAATGCCAGCGTCACCGAAAGCAGCAAACCGGGTAAGGTATAAATGCTATCCATAATAAACAGCAAAACCTTATCCAACCTACCGCCAATATAGCCGCTCAACATACCCAAAGGCACGCCAACCAGCATACTTAATCCAGTAGCCAATAAAACCACTTGTAATGCAACTTGAGCGCCAAAAACAGTACGAGAAAAGATATCGTAGCCCAAACGACTCGTACCAAACCAGTATTTTAACGAAGGCGGTGTATGAATCGGGTTATCTAGAAACTCAGTTGGATCTTGCAGCAATCCCAAAGCTTGAAGAATCGGAGCAAATAAAGCCAGAAAAATAAATATGAAAGTGATAAATACCCCAACCAACATCAACTGTTGAGAAAGAGTACGTTTTTTATTTATAAAAGGTAAAAATCTCGGCAAGAAACCTTTAGCAACAGTCATAGCTTTTTTAGTTAGGAGTTATGAGTTATGAGTTTTAATGCATTCCGATCCCTTTGTCAACTCTAAATAATGGTAATTGGTAATTGGTAATTGATCATTGGGAATTGGGCATGGGGCATTGGGCATTAGGTTATTTTAGTTTGTAGGTTGGGTTAAGCGCACGAAGAATAATGATGCTCAACAATAAATTAAGCAAAGCGCTGTAACCCAACATTTTCTTGTGCCGTCTGAAAATGTTGGGTTACGACACGATAATTAGAAATTCGCATTACGAACCAAATTTGATTTTGGTGTCTAACCCAACCTACAAGCTATAACCTACAAGCTTTAACCTTTAACCTTTGACCTTTAACCTTAATTAAAGAGCGCTTTCAAGCAACTGCCGATATTGACTCTTCTGCTTCACACCTTTAAGTTCTTGCAACAATTCTTTATCTTTGAAAATTTGTACCGTGGGTGTTCCGGTGACGTTTGCTTGTTGGGCAATTTCTCTATCTTTGTCGATGTCGATTTCTACAAAGTGGATTTTTCCGTCAAATTCATCCACTACTTTATTTAATATCGGTTTGAGGGTATGACAAGGGCCGCAACCGGGAGAAACGTACTTCACCATTAATGGGCGATCGCCGTCGTGAAATATTTTTCTCAGAGCATAACCACCTATATGACGAGTATGATTAATATCAAAATCTTCCTCGGTATCGGCAGCGGTTTTTTCTTCTTCTTGAGGTTTTAATTCGTTGTTTTCTGGCTTTTGACTAAACTCTTGCAGCAATCCTTCAGCTGATAACCAACGCTCTGCTAACATCGCTCCCATACAGCCAGAACCCGCTGCGGTAATAGCTTGACGAAATTCGTGGTCTTGTACGTCACCAACGGCATATACGCCTTCTACACTGGTTTCTACTGAGTTGCCTTTGGTAACAACGTAACCAACATCATCTAAATCTAGCTGTCCTGTAAATAAAGATGTATTGGGGGTATGTCCGATCGCGTAGAATAATCCTTTAGCTGCTAACTTACTTTCTTCGCCAGTTTGATTATTGCGGACTTTAATACCCTCCATATGGTTATCATCCCCGAATATATCTACAGCTTCGGTATTCCAATGCACTTTAATTTTCGGATTGCTCAAAACTCGGTCTTGCATAGCTTTACTAGCTCGCATTTTATCGCTACGAACTAATAAATTCACCGTATCGCCGTATTTAGTTAAATAAATTGCTTCTTCCGCTGCCGAATCACCAGCACCAATTACAGCTAATTCAGCACCGTGAAATATCGGAGTAGCTCCGTCACAAATCGCACAAGCTGAAATGCCGCGACTCCAGAATGTATGCTCGC
>CAYMZW010000075.1:0-20308 GCA_964395005.1 uncultured Rivularia sp. | reverse complement strand
CCAAGACCACACTACTTCACCGCAACGCAGTGGCTTGGCTACACGAACAAAACCCGTCTGCACGGGTTTTAAATTATTAGTCTACGAAGGTAGACTTTGCCTGTGTAGTAGCGGTTTTAACCGCCAGATACTTTTAAAACATCCTCTTATAAACAATTTATCAATATTAAAAATAAATTAAAATTGTCTATAAATGATGATTATAATATTTCCACTATCGTTATTTGATGTTGAACCAAACCATCTATTCCTCTATCAACGCTATGTCTCTTCATCAGAATTTATTTTCTCTTCAAAAGAGAATAATCTTACTTATTACTTCCGCCGTGCTGTACTAGTTCAACCGACTATACCGTTTGTATTGGATTCAGATGGTAGCTGAGATGGTAAAACTAGATCTAAACTGACCGATTTAAGTTCCTTTAAAAGCAATCCATAATTTTCAGATTCTCTTGATTTATCAGATTCACAATAAAAAAATAAAGTACATATTACTATACTTTGTATTATTACACTAACAATCAAAAATTTAGGAATTCTTGTAAGTTTGGTGTATAAAGAAGAGGCTTCAGTTAGGATTTTAAACTTAAGGTCAAACAGTTTTAACTTTGATTCTTTCAATGATGTTTCTTCAAAATTATCATCTAATAAAAGTTCTCTGCCAACACTTTGATTACTGTATGACTCTAATTCTAAGGGTGATATTCTAGATGCTTCAACTTTATTATTAAGTTTACTTTTTAACTGGTTTGCTAATTTAAAGTCATTTGATTCTAAAATCTCAGCGACTTCATAGTTTCTTTTATGTTGGTCAATATTAATCTCTATTTTTGCCTTTGATGAATTAATCGCAGTTACTTTATCATAAGTATTTGGGAACCCTAACTCGGTTAGTATCTCATTCGCTGACTGATAGCGTTCCGTTGGTTTTTCGGCTAGCATTTTATCCAGTATACAAGCCAGGTCGTCGCTTATTTGCACATGAGAACGCCATTGCAAATGATAATTATTGTCTAATAATAAACTGGGATCTTTTCCTGTCAAAAGCCTGACAGCGCAAACACCTAATGTATAAATATCGCTACAAGGATAAAATTCACCTTTACGAATTTGCTCTAAAGGAGCATAGCCTAATTTAGTCGGAAGAATACCCATAACAGTTTCTTCAGGATTATTTGCAGACAAAACCTTACCTACTTTGTCTTTGACTAAACCAAAATTAATTAGTATCGGTTTCAATTGATTTGCACTAAGCATTACATTGTCTAGAGAAATATCTCGGTGAATTAAATTATGTTTGTGGATATACTCTAAAACTGGGATCATATCCCACAACCATTGAGTTACCTCTGCTTCAGAAAATACTTTACCTGTTTGAGAAAGTCGCTCTAGCAAAATTTGAGAATAGGTTTTACCTTCAATATATTCTTGCACAATGAAGAGCTTGTCTTCTTCTTTAAACCAAGCAATAAATTTCGGAATTTGCGGATGGTCTATGCTATGTAAGACTCTAGCTTCTCGCTCGAATGATTTGTAAAGCTTACGCATAAAGTCTTCTTCTGTATTGGTAGGTAGAAATTCTTTTAACACGCAAGCTTCACCAAAACGTTGCATATCAGATACTAGATACGTTCGTCCAAAGCCACCTTGACCAAGAAATTTCTCAACTCTATAGCGATTACTGATTAAGCTTCCAGCGTTCATTTGTTTTTGTTTTAAAAAGTTTCATTAATAACCAGGATACAAAATTTTGCAATGTAACGATATCTATAATTAGTTTAGATAATAAATAACCTCGGATCAAAAGATTCAATCACATATAACCTTTAAGCAGTCTGTATAGTGCCATATCTATAAGTAAGGATTAGCACTGTATTTAACAAAATTTCTTAAGTTGCACCTTAACTTGCTTAAGTTGCTTTGTGAAATTTGCCAATATATTGCAAAATAATTCTTGAGACTCTTGAATCTAATATGTTTATTTATTTGGTTATAGCCGTACATAGTATGCTAGATGCATAATTTAAATACTCCAAACGCTTGCCCCGTCAGTCGTTTCAGATTTTTTTGGTTAAGATTATAAGTTAATGTCTTACTTCTCCCCCTACTGCCGACTGCCGACTGCCTACTGCCTTAAAACGACTATTTAACTAGCATACCAGGTACGGATGAGCCATTATTATTATAGGTAGGTAATTCTATGAATGCAGAAGAAGCACTTAAATTTACTGATGCTTTAGTTTTTTCTAAGTTAGGCATGCATTTGAATGACTTGCAGAGACTTTTGGTAAAATCTGCTTGGTCTGATTCGCGTCGGTGTTACGAACAGATTGCAAAAGACAATGGTTATTCACCAAGTTACTTAAAGCAAGATGTCGGACCAAAATTATGGCAACTGCTTTCTAGCGTTTTTGGGGAAAAAGTCAAAAAAAATAATTTCAAAGGTGTGCTTGAAAGACAGGCAGGTCTTGTATATCGCTTCGCTTCTTCTGGGTATGGTTTAGCGGTTACAGATATCACAGAAAATACAGAAGTTTCAATACAACAACCAGCATTTGCAAATTCACCCAATTTGACTATATTACCACCAAGTATCAATCAACAGCCTGTAAATAATAAGTCCCATGATTGGAATAAAGCTCCTGATGTCTCCATCTTTTATGGACGCGAACAAGAACAAACAACTCTCAAAAAATGGATAAAGATAGATAATTGTCGAATGATTGCTATTCTAGGCATGGGGGGAATCGGCAAAACCTATTTATCTGTGAAATTAGCAGAAGCAATTCAAAGTGAATTTGATTTCCTGATTTGGCGATCGCTAGAAAATGAGCCTTCATTGAAAGATATTTTAAATGACTTATTGCAATGTATCGGTCAAGAAGGAGTAGCAAATTTATGCGAAAGTACAGATACAAAAATTTCTCTTGTGTTTGATTATTTACGTCAGTATCGCTGCCTGTTGATATTGGATAACGTAGAAACTATTCTCAATGGTGGAGAAAATGTTGGTGATTATAAACCAGGTTTTGAAGATTACGGTGATTTCTTCAAAGGTGTAGGGGAATGTCGTCATCAAAGTTGTTTAATAATAACGAGTCGCGAAAAATTAAAAGAAATAGCTCTAATGGAGTGGGAAAACTCACCAGTACGCAGTATGCGCTTGAGGGGTTTAAATGTTGGAGATGGAAAACAACTATTGCAACTTAAAGGTTGTCACAGTGAGAGTGAAAATGAATATAAATATTTAGTAGAGCAATATTCAGGAAATCCCTTAACACTCAAAATAGCAGCAGTCGCAATCAAAGAATTATTTCAAGGAGATATAAAAGAATTTATTCAACATGAAACCTTAGTTATTGATGGAGTTTTTAATCTCTTAGAACAGCAGTTTAATAGATTACCTAATGTAGCGAAATCTATTTTACGTTGGTTAGCAATTCATCGCGAACCAGTTTCTATTGCTCAATTATTATCAGAGATATATCCTCCCGTTCAACCACAAGTATTAATGGAGAATCTGAAATATTTAATTCAAGCTTCTTTAGTGGAAAATAAAGGTAATCAATTTACTTTGAAACGAATTTTGATGGATTTTATCACCACATTGTTAATTAGAGAGATTTATCAAGATATTTTGGCGGGGAAACTTGATTTAATTAACAGCTATTCTTTGGTAAAAGCAAAAAATAAAAATTCAACAAATAAATCAGGAATGAACTTTATCATTAAACCAGTTATGAATAAGTTGATTGCTGTATTTAAAAAATCAAGTGATTTAGGAATGCATCTAAAAGATATGTACTCAAAAATTGATAAATCTCCTGGAAATAAGTCAGGGTATGCGGCTAAAAATATATTTGCGATTATTTGCCATATCCCGAATAATCTTGTTGGACATTCGCTTTATAGTAAAGTGTCTGAATCACGAAACAAACTAATTAAACTAAATGATGAAAATAAAAAGTACTTTAGTGATTAAGTTTTTAAACTTTATCTTTAGTAAACCCTATTCCTTGACTAAATATATCAACTAAATTTCCTACTGTTCTCCAATCCCGCTGGGAACCACCCGCAACATACTCCAACTCCTCATCATTTAACTGTTCGTCACTGTGAAGCTGTTCAACCTGTTGTAGAAGTTCATTGGGTGTAAAATCAAAGCCATGTTTTGCAGCTAACTCGGTTACTCTAACTTGGTCATTTTCATTAAACTCCATAATTTCTAATAATTCTTGTTGAAGTTTTTCATGGTGACTAACTTTTTCTAAGAACTCACTTACTGCTTCTATACTCATGGAATAAATATATTTGTATTAGTGTAATTTTGCGATTAATAATTATAAATTAAATTAATGCGTCAAGGTAACGGCGTTAATTATCGAACAATCTGAACTTATCTTATTTATTCTATCGTCCTACTTACTTGTTCGGAAAACTCACTAAAACCAATTATTCATGGATAAATAAATGGATACGTCCAAATTGCTTTGGTAATTCCGGGATTTGCTGTTAAAAGCTTAATTGATTCTGTATACACAAGAATGTTTAAAAGTTTGAGATAGTCGTTACCCAAATGCAACTGTTTTTAATATAAAGAAATATTCCAGATATTGCAATCACTAAAAACTCAGTTTTATTCAGTAAAAACTCAGGAAATAACGATTATGGCTCATAAATATGTTTAAAATTAATGCCATTGGGACTGCGGCGGATTTCTATTTAAAGCCGCTGCTGATTCTATTTATAGATTGACAAAAGGCAAACTTTATGTATTAGAAGCTTTTGTAATAGTACTCATTTCAAGCTGTTTATCCGATCAAAGAGTCCAAAATTAGTTGAGTAATCGGGTAGAAAACCGATTCAGCTATGTAACGAAATATAAATAAGCGCTTGCTTCCTATACCCTACTGCTCAGATGTGAATAAAATGCTCAGTTCTAAACCTATTTATAAATTATGATGATTTAACTTAAAATATGCCTAAAATAATCTCTATCCACTCATACAGGGGGGGGACAGGAAAGTCAAATTTAACAGCAAATATTGCAGCAACAGTTGCTCGTAAGGGATACAGGGTTGGTATTGTAGATACAGATATTCATTCCCCTGGTATTCATATTCTCTTTGGTTTACAAGAAAGCGATATAAACTATACCTTGAATAGCTATCTTTGGGGTCAATGTTCTATCCGGGATACAGTTTACAACGTGACAACAGTTCTCAAGGATCAAGCAAATCAGCGCAATCGCATTTATTTAGTTCCTTCAAGCACAAAATTGAATGATATTTCCCGTATTTTGCGCGAAAGGTTTGATGTCGAGTTGCTATTACAAGGATTTAAAGACTTAATTGACAGTATAAAACTTGACTATTTATTTGTAGATACGCATCCTGGTTTAAGTCAAGAAACTCTGATTTCACTAACTACTTCAGATATTGTTTTATTAATACTTCGACCAGACCAACAAGATTTTCAAGGTACTGCTGTTACTGTAGATGTTGCTCGGAGACTAAAAGTCCCAATGTTATTACTTGCAATTAATAAAGTGTTAACGGATTACGATTTTAATGACTTGAAATGCAAAGTAGAATCAACTTATCAAGCCCCAGTAGCGGGTATAATTCCCGAATCAAAAGATATTTTGCGTCTTGCTAGTTCTGATATATTTTGCTTGAGATATCCTAAAAATCCAATTTCTCAAACGATAGATAAGATTGCTGAAAAGATTATAGCATCAGAAAAATGACTTGCCATTTATTTTTAATTACTGATATCTTACACGGAAATATTAATTGTACAAAAACCATCTTGTGAATTTGAAACACTAAAAGGAAAATAAATTTATTTACAAATTAAATGCAGTACGAGAGCAGTTAAATGAGGTACATTATTCAGCTTTCTAATAAACATATTTTCTGTACCTAATTAAGATGAAATCCGCTGTAAATCAAGATGTAAGTTTTATATGTGTAAAATTTGAGATTATGAAACAGCTTCAATTACGTACTGATACTTTAAAAAAATTTGGTGCAACTAGCAGCGAAGTTGCAGAATTACTAGCTTATAATGACAACGTTTTTGAAACCGATAAATGGCAATTTTCCCAAAAATTGCCTATAGCATCAGAAGATTATATTGCAGCTTGGCAGGGATATATCATTGAGGCACAGAAGATCGGTGCATCTGAAATTTTAAAACAGGTTTTAGTACAATTGCAATTTCCCATCCTCTCCGGTATAAGTAAAACAAAAGAATATTTGGCTGCAACTTTACAAGGTAAATTTGCAAATCTGACTAATAATAGTGTCGAATTAACTTTAAACGAACCAGAAAAAATAGAAATCAAAATACACCAAACTCTTTCTGGCTTAATTCCGATAATTATTATTAGTAATCGCCAAGATTTTGTAGCTTTTGTACAGGCTATTACCAAACGTAACGAGCCGCAACCCATACCTGATTCTATGGGAGCTTGTATTGTTAGCGGTTATAACAATTGGAATCGTATTTATGAATATAAAAAGCGATGGGAAGCACAGCAGCAACAAAACCATAGATTTCTAACTAAATGGTCGAGTGAATTTAAACATTTTATTGCCTGCAAAGAATTATATCAAGATAAATTTATTCTGCTTAGTACTGGAAATTACAGCAATATACCAGCAAGTCAATTAGGATTAACCGAAATAGAATGGCAGAAACTATCTTTTCAAATTAGATTAGAACATGAATCAACCCATTACTTTACTCATCGTTTTTTTGGTTCCATGCGTAATAACTTATTAGATGAATTAATTGCTGATTACAGAGGAATTGTAGCAGCAGTTGGCAACTATCGAGCCGACTGGTTTCTCCATTTTATTGGTTTAGAATCATTTCCTAATTATCGTCAAGGAGGTAGACTAGAAAATTATCGAGGAGAACCTCCACTTAGCGGGGGTGCATTCAAAATTCTTCAAGCTTTATTAGTCCATGCAGCAAAAAATTTAGAAAATTTTGATAAACAATTTTTTGCAAATTCTAGAACAGTAGCTGATGAGGTGACAACTTTATTGGCTTTATCAAAACTAACATTAGAAGAATTAGCTAATCCACAAACAACCCTCAATCTTGTTAAATAATGGCATTTAGACCGAAAGCAATCTAAACTACACCTTAATAATCAAAGCATATGATAGAAGTTTTACTTCAACAATTAAATGATAGTGACATTAATTGGATAAGCTCTAATAGTCGCACCCTAAAGCTTTGTTCTGGGGATGTGCTTATACAGGAGCAACATCAAGTAGAATGTTTATATATAGTTTTAGAAGGCAGTTTTAGCGCTAGTATCAAACAAAATCCTAACAGCACTTTAGGTGGAGTTTTCGCTGCTCTTGAAGATAATAATGAGATAGAGGAAGAAATTGCGAATTTTTCAGTTGGTGAGATATTAGGAGAATTTTCTTTACTACATTTTACCCCTTCGGCAACAACGGTTAAGGCTAAAGAAAATTCAATTGTTTTGTCTATACATAGTCATGATTTGCTTATAAAACTGTATGAAGATAGTGATTTTGCTTCTCGCTTTTACCAAGCTATTGCTGTTCTAGTTTTAGAGCGTTTTGAGCGTTTAATTAAAAAATTTATCAGTCGTCGTAATATCAAAATTCCACCACTCCAAGATAGTCTGATGCTGTTTGGGGAACTTAGTGATAGCGATGTTGACTGGATAATAGAGAACAGTTATTTAAAAACAGTTTCTCCCGGTAATGTGTTAATTCAGGCCGGTAGAGCAGTGGAAAATATCTATATATTAATACAAGGGAGTGTATCTGTATGTTTTAAAGAAGAAATTCCGGACTCGCTAAGTAATGTTTTTTCATTATTAGAAAACTTAGATGAATCTGATTCACCTGGGTATGAAATAGCAACATCTTCTGTGAGTGAGATTATCGGTGAAACCACCTTAATCGATAAACGCTTACCAAACTATACTTTTAGAACTCTTGAGGTTTGTAAAGTTTTAGTTATAGATAAACAAGAACTTTTTGTGCAGCTTCAGCAAAATTCAGCCATCGGATCTCGTTTTTACCGACTAATCTCAATCTTGATTTCTGCTAGGTTAGAAAGCTTAATTAATCGTCTGGGATATGGTAAAAGCTCTTATCAGATCGGACAAAGATTGTCTCAAAATATCCAATATGATGATGAAATTGATTTGAATTTGATGGAGAACCTGTTTTTAGGAGGTGCGCGGTTTGACTGGATGCTCAAGCGCTTGAAAGTTTTGTCTTAACTGGATTTATAGGGTATATAGAATAATTCGGTAAATAATTCGGTAAATAATTCGGTAAATAATTCGGCAAATAATTATGAAATCGCAACCTAAACAAATTTTTCGTCAGAAATCAATCGAAGGTTTATCTTCTCCCGAACAAATAGACCAAACCATGCGAGTGGTTAGCCCTAAAGCCTGGTTACCACTAACAGCAGTTGCATTTTTAGCAATTAGTGCTGCTAGTTGGAGTGTTTTAGGTCGTATACCAATGACAGTCAATGGTGAAGCTGTACTGATTCAACCTGGTAGTATATTGCCTTTACAAGCAACAAGTACGGGCCAAATCTCAAAATTATTGATTGAAGAGGGAGAGGAAATTGGCAAACAAGTTATTGCTGAGCTTGAACAGCAACAAGCCTTAGAACAAGAGCAGCAAATTTCAGATAGACAGAAACTTATTTCACAACAATTAGCTCAACAACGGTCGAGGCTAGGTGAATTAAGAAAACAAAATAATCAAACCAAAACAGCATTCAAGCAACAACTTAATTCACAACGTCAAAATTTAGAAACACGAAAAACAAATTTAGAAAATAGTTTGGCAGGTTATGAAAAACTAGAACGAACTTTAAATAATAAAACTAGTGAATACTATAATGCTATGGATAAACTTCTAAAAGATAGTTTAGAATCAGCAAAGCACTCGACAGATGAACTCAAAAAAAATCTTGAAACTCATGAAAAGCTTTTAAAGAAAACAAATAACAATAATACTAGAAACTTAGTTTCAAATTCAAAGAGACTGTTAGAGGCAAATCAGTCTAAAATCACGGATTTAGAAGCTAAAATTGAAGAAAACGAACTGAAAAAGATTCAGTTTGAATCTCAAAAATTAGAAAACACAAATAAAATTCAACAAACAAAGAATGAAATTAAGTCAATTGAATTAGATAAAGCAGAGTTAAAACTAAACGAAAAAGAAAGAATAAATGAAAAAGACAATCAAATTAACGAAATAAAGCGTCAAATTGACCAATTAGAATTAAAATCTGATTTATTAAAACAAAATAAGTATACTGCATCAGAAAAAAATGACATCAAAAGTCAACACGCGGGTACTATTACTGAAATTCCAGTTGTTACGGGTCAAATAGTTAGTCCTGGAACCCGTATTGCATCTATTCAAGTTAAAGACAGCAACGCTAAGCCTAACAGCATTGTGATGTATTTTGCTGACACAGATGGCAACAAGATTAGCAAAAACGACCAAGTACAAGTAAGTCCTAATTTTGTTGAGCGCGAGCGCTACGGTGGAATAGTCGGTAAAGTCACAGAGATTTCCAGCAATTCGGTGACAATTGAAAAGATGACAAAAGATATAGGGAACCAAAACACGGCCAATACTATATTCAAAAAACTCTCTGATAGAGGTGGTTCTGTAGTAAGAATTGTCGCAGAGCTAGAAGAAAATGAAGATAACCCCACTGGTTATGAATGGTCTTCTTCAAGCGGTCCTGACCGAGATAAATTTGAAATATCATCTGGAATGGAAGCTCAAGTACAGGTAACAGTTGAAGAGGTTTCTCCGATTTCTTTTGTAATTCCTATTTTTCGATCTTTGACTGGGATTTATTAACATCAAAAAAATAGAGTTAATAATAATAAGCTGGATGACCGGAAATTACCAGTTATTCCTCTCCTAAATTATTTATTAATATTAACTCTTCTATTACCTGAGTAATTGTTTCATGCTTGCGCGAGCATTCTTATTATTATTACTAGCTTCAGATTTGCTCATAGGGTCACACAACCCCAATAAAGCCAGAAAATCAATCATTTAAGCTCGGACAATTATTCTTACCGTACTATCGGGGAAGTATAGCCCAATAGAGTCATCGTTTAAGTTCCCTTAGCTGAAAAATCGGCTATAGAGTGAGTTTAATAATCCTTAAACTATTAGATAATTTTTTTATGGATATTGGTAAAGCTTGGAGATTAATTAAATCTTTTTTTGAACGTTTTTTTAAACGCCAAAAACATTACGTCCGCACTCCTGCAATACTGCAAATGGAAGCAGTGGAATGTGGTGCTGCTGCACTCGCGATTATATTAGCATACTATGGGCGTATCGTTCCTTTAACCGAGTTACGTAGTGAGTGTGGTGTTTCTCGGGATGGTAGTAAAGCCTCAAATATACTCAAGGCTGCCAGACTTTACGGTTTGGAGGCAAAAGGGTTTAAAAAGTCTTTAAAAAAACTTACAGAATTTAAGCCTCCCTATATTGTTTTTTGGAACTTTAACCATTTTTTAGTTGTAGAAGGTTTTAGTAGAAACAAGGAGTATGTTTATCTTAACGACCCAGCAAGCGGTCGTCGTAAGATTACTTGGAATGAGTTTGACAAAGCTTATACAGGTGTTGTTTTATTTATGGAACCAGGCCCGCAATTTAAAAAAGGAGGTAAAAAAAAGAGTACTATTGCTGCTTTGAATTCTCGTCTGAGAACCTCTCGAACAGCGATTATTTTTTGTTTGTTAGCGGGACTTTTGCTAACTATCCCCAGGTTAGCTGTACCTACTTTTTCACAAATATTTATTGATGAAATTTTACCACTAAACAAACCTAAAGACTGGCTGCGTCCTTTACTTTTAGGAATGGTATTAACATCGGCAATCCAAATATTTTTGGCACAAATACGGTTTGTTTACCTGCGACGTTTGATGATTAAGCTATCGATTTCCATGTCTGGCAATTATCTGTGGCATATTTTACGCTTACCAATTGGATTTTACGCACAAAGGTTTACAGGGGAAATCAGCAGTAGAAGTACATTGAATGATAAAGTTGCGGAAATACTTTCAGGAACCTTGGCAACTACGATCATTGACACTGTAATGATAGTTTTTTATGCCGCAATTATGTTTTCCTATGATAAGCAGTTAACATTATTGGCTATTTTCTTTGCAGCCTTAAACTTTTTTGCACTGCAATTTTTATCGCGCAGTCGTATTGATACTAACATGAAGGTTGCTCAAGAAAGTGGAAAATTAGCTGGGGTTACTATTGGAGGTATTCAATCGATAGAAACGGTTAAAGCCAGCGGTTTAGAATCGGATTTATTTACTAAATTCAGCGGTTATCATGCCAAAATGCTCAACGCTCAACAAGAATTAGCTCTACCTACCCAAATCCTCTCAAATTTACCAGTCTTTTTAACATCATTAGCTACGGCTTCTATTTTAATCTACGGTGGTTGGAAGGTAATGGAAGTAGAACAATTTTCTGTTGGGATGCTGGTTGCTTTTCAAAGTCTTACTCAACAATTTCTGAAACCAGTTAATAATTTAGTCGGTTTTGGTAGTACGCTCCAGGATTTGGAAGCCGATTTAAGCAGACTAGATGACGTGCTGCAAAATCCCCCAGACCCAGAATCGGAACGCACTGCGAATAAACAACTGAATAATCAAGAATATATTATACAAAAAGATTCATTTCAATTGAATGGTTACATAGAACTACGAAATATTAACTTTGGTTATAGTCGTTTAGAAGCACCATTAATCGAAGACTTAAATTTAATCATTAAACCGGGTCAAAGAGTTGCATTTGTTGGAGCAAGTGGTTCTGGCAAATCTACCGTTGCTAAATTAGTTACTGGTCTTTATCAAGTCTGGAACGGTGAGATTTTGTTTGATGGTATATCTAGGAACCAAATTCCTAGACCAGTTATATCAGATTCCGTGGCAATGGTAGAACAAGATATATTTATATTTGCTGGGACAGTTCGAGAAAATCTCACACTTTGGGACCCAACCATATCGCAAGAAAATATACAACGTGCTTGTGAAGATGCGGTAATTCATGACCTGATATTAAATATGCCTGGTGGATACGAGGCTGAACTAGCAGAAGGTGGCACAAATATGAGTGGAGGACAACGACAACGCTTAGAAATTGCTAGAGCCTTAGTTAGAAACCCGGCAATTTTAGTACTAGATGAAGCTACAAGTGCCCTGGACGCAGAAACAGAGTTAATTATTGACCGTAACTTAAGACGACGTGGTTGTTCTTGTATTGTCGTAGCCCATCGTCTAAGCACAATCCGCGATTGCGATGAAATTATTGTTCTAGAACATGGCAAAGTCATACAAAGAGGAACTCATGAACAATTAAGGGAGCAAGGTGGAGTATATGCTCGCTTAATTAAAAATGAGGGAGGTTGACTGTCGCTGAGTAGATTTTTCTCGTTCATACTCTTGCTTAATTAAAAAACATGCTTCAATTAAATTCCTGTAAAGCAGATCTACAAGTCAAAGGTAATCAGCCTTTATTATTAGATGACCCGCAAAAAGTATGGTTTGTCAAGTCTGGTACTTTAGCTTTATTTACCACGAAAGTAGTTGATGGAGAAGTAAGGGGTAATCGTCGTTACTTATTTAGTGTCAGTGCAGGTGAAGTTTTATTTGGCACTGAATTATTTGACGAATGGGGTATGGTAGCGGTCGCTATCGAAAAAACTCAATTGTCACCATTATCTATAACACATTTTTTGGATGAAGTTGCAAATCCTAACCCAGCAGCAATTGGTTTACTAGAAAATTGGATTGAACATTTAGGAAATGCGATTAAAAACAGTTTTCTCAGATTACCTACCAATTTAATACAGCCACATAAATCATCCTATCTGTCGTTACAAAAGCAACAAACTCTTTCCGTTCCTACAAATCAAATATTTTGGGTACGAGTTGTAAATAATAATGCCAAATGGATGGGCTTTGATAATTTGCTCTTAGAAGATAATTCTACATATTTTCCTTTAGCTTACCCAATGTGGATAGAAGCAGAAGATTTACTTGAGGTAAGTGTTGTTACGACTTCACAGTTGAAAGAGTGCGACCAATTGTTTGATAGTCTGCATCAGTTACACAGCTATTTTTTTAAATACATAGATTTACTTGTAGTTTACGAACAAGAGCAAAATTTTAAACGTTTTCAAGAACGGCAAAAAGTTAATCATCAATCAGCAAAAATAGCGATTAGTGAATTAACTAATGTATTAAATCCTCAAAAATCCGATGTATCTTTTCAGCAAGGAACGCCATTGTTGATTGCTGCGGGAGCAGTAGGTAGAGCGATGGGGATAGATGTTAACCCTCCTCTTGAATCGGAAGACATGCATCGAGTTAGCGACCCTTTGCAAGCAATAGCTCGCGCATCAGGATTCCGTACTCGTCAGGTCATGTTACCAGGAAATTGGTGGCAACAAGACCAAGGACCTCTACTGGGTTATACGCAATCAGACAAAAAACCAGTAGCATTGTTACCGCATAAAGGAAATAAATATATTTTATTTAATCCAGAAAACCAAACTCGTAACTTAGTAACCAAAGCCACCGCTCAAACATTATCGTTGGAAGCGCAAATGTTTTACAGACCTTTGCCCCCGATGGTTAATAGTAGTTTCGATTTATTTAAGTTTGGCATCTGGAGGAATACGAACACTTTAATCGGAATTATAGTTCTTGGTGGCTTAGGAACTTTACTAGGGATGTTTACTCCTCAAGCGATAGCGATGTTGGTTAGCAGTGCAATTCCTGATGCTAACCAAATGCTGTTATTTCAAATTGGCTTTGGTTTATTAGCAGCAGCTATCGGAAAATCAATATTCCAAATGTCTCGGAGTATTTTGTCTTTGCGGCTAGAGAATTCAGTAAGTGCAACCTTACAGCCAGCAGCTTGGGATAAGTTGCTTAATCTCAAACCAGCTTTTTTCCGCAGTTTCTCTACTGGAGATTTGCTAGGACGTTTGCTAGCAATTAATCAAATTCGCGCTAAACTCAGTGGAGCCACACAAAACACTCTTCTGAGTGGAGTTTTCTCGCTGCTAAATTTAGGGTTAATGTTTGCTTACAGCATACAACTAACTGTAATAGGAATTGCTTTAACTATTGTAGCGGTGATAATTACTACTTTATCAGGCTATTCCCTGATACGTAAAAACCGTAAATTAGAAGAATTCGATGCTAAGATAACCAGTCTAGTAGTGGAATTAATTAATGGAGTATCAAAGTTAAGAGTAGCAGCAGCAGAGGAGCGAGCATTTGCAGCTTGGGCAAACAATTATAGTCAGCGAGTAAAAACAATAGCAGATATTAGAAGAATTAATGATGGCGTGTCGGTATTTAACGAAGTACTACCTTTAATAAGTTCAACATTGCTTTTTTGGTTTGCTATAAATGCGATTCAAGATGTTCCGACTGCTCAAAGTTTCCAGATGACAGGACAATTTTTAGCTTTCAATTCAGCCTTTGCAATTTTTCTCGGTGGTGTCATAAATTTAAGTAATACATTAACCGATATATTAGATATTGTTCCGTTATGGGAACGAGCCAAAGTAATTTTACAACAAACTATAGAAGCTGACCCATCTAGTACAAATCCCGGTCGTTTAAAAGGAAAAATTTATTTAGACCACATTACTTTCCGCTACCGTGAAAATGGGCCAATGATTATTGATGATGTGAGCATTAAAATAGAACCGGGTGAATTTGTTGCTTTTGTTGGTCCTAGTGGTAGTGGCAAATCAACTATATTTAGATTGCTGTTAGGATTTGAAACTCCTTTGAGCGGTACAGTTTATTATGACGGTCAGGATTTATCAGGATTAAACGTCCAAGCTTTGAGACGACAGTTAGGAGTAGTATTGCAAAATGGTCGGATAACCTCCGGGTCAATATTTGAAAATATTTCCTGTGGAGCTTTGATTACCTTAGATGAAGCTTGGGAAGCAGCACGTATGGCTGGATTTGCTGAAGATATCGAGCAAATGCCCATGAAAATGTATACGGTTATCAGTGAAGGTGGTACGAACCTTTCTGGGGGACAAAGACAAAGATTGCTGATTGCTCGCGCAATTTTATTAAAGCCCAAAATTATTCTCATGGATGAAGCTACAAGCGCACTTGATAATCGTACACAAGCAATAGTCACCGAGAGTTTAGATAAATTAAATGCGACGCGGGTAGTGATTGCTCACCGTTTGAGTACCGTTCGCAATGCTGACCGGATATATGTGATTGAAGCGGGACGATTAGTTGAATCAGGGACATTTGATGATTTGCTCAAAAAAGGAGGCTTGTTTGCTCGACTTGCTGCGCGACAAATAGATTGAGTAATGAGTAATAAGTAATAAGTAATAAGTAACTGGTTCCCAGTCTCCGGCTGGGAACAGGTTTCAAGAGGCTCTGCCTCGCATTTAACCCCAAAAACAGCCTCTAGTACTGTATTCCTTGCTGAAGAAAAGGAACAAGGAATAAGAAACAAACAAGCAACAACTAATAAAAAATTGACCCGCAAGCATATTCTTCGGGTCAAAAAGAAGTGTGGTAGTTGAAAAAGAGATATGTAGAGGATTAAAGCAAAATTATAATTTTCTGTAACTTTGACAAATAATTAGCATCTACTAATGATAAGAGGATTTCTAAATTTATCATTGTTGACTGCTTGCATCAAAGTAAGATATTTATAACTTCGCAATCAATAGACCTCTATGTATTTCTCCATAGTTCCATTATAGTTTTGTATTAAAGATATTATATTCATAAAAACTCATTTTTGTTCAGTATTTATTCAGGAACATAGATATAAACAATCATTTATTGAAGAAAAGCAAACTGTATTCTACTCAACCAAAACTGCTAGATAAGCACAAAAAGTTCAAAGTCAGGAGTTTAGAATTAGGAGTTGAGAAAAATTCACTTAATTACCAATCCCAATCCTAATTTCTTCAAAAATTAAACAATATCTTTACGTTTAAGTAACACCAAAGCGATAACTAAATAAACCAAAGTATGCAAACCGAGAATTCCCCAATTCAATCCTAAGTTGTTGAGAGTCGCGTCATAAACTGAAGATTTTGCGAAAATCTCGTTTAATGAAGGTGTCTCTGGGGTTGCTGCTGGAACCATTAGACATCTCCGGAAAACATTTATGTGGTTTCTTTCCTTGTATAAAACCTAACTCCCCTACCTCCCTTCCCTCCTAGGGAAGGGGGAAAATTAAGCCTCTCTCCTTGCAGGAGAGAGGTTTGGAGAGAGGTTTTTTCATTTCCGGAGATGTCTATAGTAAAGTTTGGTCTTGATTGTTTAATTTTAAATAAGGTTGAGGACTTACAACTGTTGGCTCGTAAAAGTTATCAGTCATTTGGGTTTTAAATCAAGCCTAATATCAATTAAAATTTACCTTACTATGGAAAGGTTCAAAAGCCTACTTAAGTTTTAATTGTTCAAACACCTTCAACCTAAACAACAACTATTAAACCGCTAAAAGCTAGTAGTTCTTTTCATTAATTCTGATGGGTTCGTAGTAAGGGTTTTAACCCTTAATTCTAAGATTTAAAAGTTTGTAGTGAGGGCTTTAGCCCTAAATATTCGGCGCTGTTAACGTTCACGCAGTGAGTCGTCAGACTAAGCGTGTCCGTTCAGCGCGGCACGACCCGTTAGGGTAAGGACGTAGCGCAACTACAAACCCATTATATAAAAATTCAGTTTTGTTCAGTAGTTGTTCAGGAGTCTATATTCAAGCGGTTTTTTTTGAATAAAAAGTAGTTAGTATAGAAACATCGCAAGATTGAATTACTTCTTGAAAGTTCTGAATAAAATTTTTTCTGGTTCGCAAACATCACCAAAACAAATAATTTTGATTCACAAATTATAGGGTGGAAGAAGTGAGCTAAAAATTGAATTTGACTTTGAAATAAAAAATTCAGTTTTGTTCAGTACTTATTCAGGAATGTAGATTCAAGCCGGTATTTCTAGATAAAAAGAGCTAACATAGAAACATCGCAAGCAAGATTAAATTACTTTTAATTTCATCAGTAATTAATCTTTAATTTTCAAAGAATAGCGATAACAAGCTCATCAAAATGCCAATCTAATAATTATCAAATTAATTACTAGAATTTTGACTTAGAGCTAGCACATCAGCTTATAAAGCCCGATATCTGTTGATATTAGGTAACTATTTTTTCTAGAAAAACAATTCAGTTTCAGTAAACAACTCAACTGTTAATCAAAAATACAAACCAAGGAGCAAAACAATGTTGAAAAAGTTCATGGCTAAGGGAATTATTCTAGCTTCAGCTTTAAGTATGTCCGCACTTGTTTTAGGGCAGACACAAACACGCGCACAAGCCTATGAAGCTGTGACTCAAAACCAGTATGGGCGTGTGTGTTCTGCTGTGTCTAAAGGTCTCAACCAACGAACTGGTGCAGGTGTGAGGCACAGTATGGTTTCAGCAATTCCCAACGGAAATAAGATAGGAATATTAGCTAGCAGTAATAATGATGCTTGGCTCTATGTCAACCACAAAGGAAGATTCGGTTGGGTAAACAAATATAATGTGTGTTCTTAACTGTATTTTTCAAAGCTTTTTCCTTTATCAAACAACTTACGATTAATATCAACTAATCGGCTATTTAGTAAAGGTAAAATGCTTTTAAATACTATGCTAGGTTTAGTTAGAGAAAACTCAGTTTTGTTCAGTAATTATTCAGGAATATCGGTTAATGGAGGTATTTAAACGTGATTTACAGTTAGTATGAAGACACAGCAAAATTGAATTACTTTTTGACAACTTCAGAAAGTAATTAACACATCGCATTTAGATTAGTAAACAACACAAAGAAACTCAAAAATCATGACTATCAAAGCAGTAGAAACATTTTTGCAAAAATTAGCACAAGACGAAGCTCTACAAGACAAATTAGCTCAATCGAAGCAAGTAGAACAAATCCATGAATCCGACCAATTAAACGATGAAGATTTAGAAACCGTTGCTGGTGGTTGTGGTGGCTGTCTTGAAGATTCATCGTATATGCAGATACCGCAACAATCCTCTAATTCCAGATGGGCATCTGCTTTTACAAGCGTTGAGGGAGAGTTAATTGCTTCCAATGGTTATAGCTGGTAAAACTCTTTAGCAGCCTTGATTACCAATATTAAATCCAGAAACTACGTTAGAAAATTAGCACAAAGGAGAAAAATCATGACTATTACAGCAGCAAAAACTTTTTTGGAAAAAGTAGAACAAGACCAAGCTCTACTCGATGAATTAACTCAAGCTTTGCAAGCTGAACAAAATCCCCAAGCAGTAATGCAATTAGCTTCAGAAAAAGGATATGATTTTTCACTAGAAGAACTGCAAGCAGAAATCAACAAATATCAAGCACAGCAAACAGAATCTGAAGAATTAAGCGATGAAGATTTAGAAACCGTCGCTGGTGGATTTACCTGGGCACAGACTGGGTTGTCTTTCCTCGGAGGTATCTTAAGTGGCTTGTTTGATAATGACAAGAGCAACAACGGTAATATCCTTGAAAACGGTGTCACAGGGGTAGCAACAGGTTTAGCTGCAACAGGTGTAAATGATTTGATGGGTTCTATCTTCAATTAGAAACATCTAGAAACATCAATATAGACCATTGGCTTAAATCATCCCTGACTATTAAGCAACACTGAAAAATATTTATTCATATTCCAACTGAATCACACCTATTTTTTCTTCAGTTGGAAGTGAATAAAACAAAAAATACCATCAACGTGCATCTGAAATACTAAAGTTAGCTACAAATTTAATCTTGTTCCTGGTTAAGTAAAAACTCAGTTTTGTTCAGTATTTATTCAGGAATATAGTAGAATAGCCGGTATTTCAACATGAAAACAGCTAATATAAAAACATCGTAAGATTAAATTACTTTTCATTACACCAGCAAGTAATCTTTAATCTTCAAAGAATAGCGATAAAAAACTAATCAAAAATCCAACCTAATAACGATCGAGTTAATTACCAGGATTTTGGTTTTGAGTTAGTTGTTCAAACAGAGAAATTCCAAATATTTAGGCAGTAGCTTGTAAATGAAGCAATTATTAATAAACCAGGACTTACGCAACCACAACGAGAAATTAAGTATTTCAGCCGTTTAGATCCCCCCAACCCCCCTTAAAAAGTGGGGCTTTGCGTAAGTCCTATAAACTTAAATAGAGTTGCTTCCTAAACACATCAAAATCATTTACTCTATCAACATAAAGGAGAAAAACATGACGGCTAAAAAAGAAATCCAAGCAGAAGTTATCAAAGTTCAAGCATTACAAAACGACGAATCAAAAGAACTAAGCGATAAAAACTTAGAAAGCGTTGCGGGTGGTTGTTATTTATGTTCTGATGATTCCTCTTATTCCCGTATGCAGTTTCCTCAGACAGGTACCGAATATTCTGATATTGTATACAACCATCTCAAGGAATCTACAGGAACCTTTTTAGTATGAAGTAAACAATCATTATTTGATTACTCATGCTTGTAGTAAAACTCGTCCGCAGTTTTAATTACCAATTTTAAACCCAGAAACTACGTAAAAAATTAACACAAAGGAAAAAATCATGACTATTACAGCAGCAAAAACTTTTTTGGAAAAGTTAGGAAAAGACCAAGTTCTTCAGAGTGAATTAACTCAAGCTTTGCAAGCTGAACAAAATCCCCAAGCAGTAATGCAATTAGCTTCAGAAAAAGGATATGATTTTTCACTAGAAGAACTGCAAGCAGAAATCAACAAATATCAAGCACAGCAAACAGAATCTGAAGAATTAAGCGATGAAGATTTAGAAACCGTCGCTGGTGGATTTACCTGGGCACAGACTGGGTTGTCTTTCCTCGGAGGTATCTTAAGTGGCTTGTTTGATAATGACAAGAGCAACAACGGTAATATCCTTGAAAACGGTGTCACAGGGATAGCAACTGGTTTAGCTGCAACAGGTGTAAATGATTTGATGGGTTCTATCTTCGATTAAGAGCTTTGTATAGCCTTTGTACAAGCAACTGAAGTATACTTTATCCCCCTCTCCTTAATAAGGAGAGGGGTTAGGGGTGAGGTAGAGGAATGTATTGTACTCAACCGAAAACTGCTACATTAATTCACGTCTTGCAGCATCCGCAACAATTCACGTCTTGCAGCATCCGCAACAATCTAAAAGAAACCCGATTTTTTGTCAA
>CAYMZW010000074.1:0-20353 GCA_964395005.1 uncultured Rivularia sp. | reverse complement strand
ATTACCAATTACCCATTCCCAATTACCCCTTCAGCAATCGGCAGGGTAAAATGAAACTCGCTACCTTGATTCTTTCCATTAGACACAGCCCAAATTTTTCCGCCCAATTTTTGAACTATTTGACGACAAATCGCTAAACCTAATCCTGTTCCACCGATTGTACGTTGTAAAAAGTTTTCTTCTTGGTAAAAACGTTGAAATATTTTTTCTAACTGTACCGCTTCTATTCCTCTACCTGTATCTTTAACTATTATTTCTAATTGATTCGGAATCAGTTTTTCTGGTTCGCTTTCCGAATCATTTTGATTTTGCTCGTGAATTTGAGCGCTAATGGTAATTTTTCCGTCTGCTGGGGTGAATTTACAAGCGTTATCTATAAGTTTAGAAAAGACTTCCATTAATCCTTCTCTTTCTGCTTGTACTAAAGGTAAGTCGGATGATAAATCTACAACTATCTGGGGTAAATCGGATGAATTTCGCCTTTTAAAACTACCTAAAACGAAACTCAAACTTTCTTGTAACGAACTTGCTTCGAGTTGCGATCGCACTGTATTTGCTTCAAGTTTTGAAAGTGTGAGAAAATCGCCAATTAATCTTCCCATACGTTCGGAATCTCCCAATGCAGTATCTAACATTGTCTGCTGAACTTCTAGAGGGATATTTTCCTCTAATGCTAAAGTTTCCAAACAAACTTGAATGGTAGATAAGGGAGTTCGCAATTCATGTCCTACAATCGCTATTAAGTTACTTTGGGTACGCTCTAAATCTGCTAATCGGCGGTTAAGATTTTCTAAGTTACGATAAGCGATCGCTTGCACTAATGCAACTGCAACTTGAGTGGCAATTACCTCTACAAAGCTTTGTTCGGAATTATTCCAAATATAAGGATGATCGCCGCAGTGATGAATTTCTAAAATGCCTAACCAAGTTTCTTTATAGCGAATCGGTACTAACAACAATGAACGAATTTTCCAGTGTTGAAATTTTTCGCTCAATTCTGGATGTGCTTGAATACCAAGGTCTTGGGTGGTATCGTTAACGGCGATAACTCGATTTTTTTCTAAAGCATTTTTAAATAAAGAATGATTTGCAATTGACCAGTTTTCTCCTTTCATAGAAGGAAAGACATTGGCTACACATTCATAATTAATTAAAGTATTTTCGACCTTTGGATAATTATTTGAATAATTATTTGAATAATTATAAAAAATACTGCGGCAAGGACTAAAAACCCGACCGATTTCTCTAACCGTACTAGTAAGAATGTCTTCGGAATTTAAAGAGTTACGAACGAAAGCTGTTACCCGATTAATCAATCTTTCAAAAGTTTCTTTTTGAAGAATTGTACGATAAGATTTTAACTGTTTATATTGACTTGACTGTAAATAATTTACTAAACGACCTGTAAAAAGTCGAGCATCTATTTCTAAAAATTGCTCGTTTACTATTGGTTGTTTATTCTCACATTCAAGACTGTAACGTTGCTTTGCTATTTCTACTTTTTCTGCTAATTGCGGCTGATAATCTAAAATTCGCTCTAATAACATTAAAGCCGCTGTTTTACTTACTTCGCGCTCAAATGTCCAAATACCTTTAAATTGCCTTAACTCGTCGAAAGATAATCCTTCCACTGGAGCAGAAAATTCTCGACAAACTATACAGGCAGAGTATTTTTGCGAAACAATGACTAAATGCCACTCTTGAGCTAAAAAATCATCATTTGGATCGAAGGGAACTACCGTATAAGGATTTGAAGTTGCTACTAAGTTAGAATCCGGCGCAGCCATGACGTAAATCTGATCGCTGCGTTTTGCAATTCTTGCATAGCGGCGAGTTTCTTGACGATAAAAACGCTCTTGTTGAAAGTTAGCGATTACAAGGGGTTGCTCGTTTCCTACTATTACCAAGTCTTCCATTGCGTGAGAAAGTGCAGTTAAAGAAGCCTTGAAATACACTTGAGGACGTAGAAATTTATTAGTAAGCAGTAAACTATGTAATAGGGATTGCCCGGATATATTCATTTCTTGAATCGATAAATACACTCACCTCCGTCATGCTGTTTTCAGCAATAATTAAGGAGCGATTTTAATTGTACGAAAATTAGTAGTTGATTCGCGACGGGATAAATCTAACTACTATTAGGAACATTCTTTTAAGCAAGCTCAAGCATTGAAGGAGATAATTTTCTGTCCCCTATTTTAGCATTGTATAATTCTGCTTCATCCAAGCTGACACAACTTAGCACGGCATCTCTGATGTCAGCTCTCGCTAAAATAGCTTTGCTCAAATTCACGTTGTATAAATCAGCTTTACTTAAAATTGCTCCTGTTAAATTAGCTCCTGCAAGATTAGAGTTAGCTAAGTTAGCACCAGTTAAATCAGCGTAACTTAAATCCGCACCTGCTAAATTTGTATCGCTCAAATCGGCATAGCGTAGAGAAGCTAAACGCATATCGGCTTTACTCAAATCAGCTTTGTGCAAATCCGCACCTTCTAAATTTGCCCGAATTAAACAGGCTTTCCTTAAACAAGACCAAATCAAGAAAGATTTACTTAAATTACTTCTCCATAAGGTTGCTTTCTCTAGAATAGCTTCATTTAGCTTTGCTCCACGCAATGAAGTTCCCTCTAAATTAGCACTTGTTAAGTTAGCGCGATTTAAGTTAATCCCGTTTAAAGAAATTTCGCTAAAATTCGCTTGCTGTAAGTTTGCTTCTACGAAATCTTTATTACCAGCGGAATAACTCTCTATCAATTTACTAATATTCATCAAAATACACTAAATAATTGAGGATAAGCAGACGAACTAATTACAGTATCTGTAAAATATTGATGGAAAATAACATTTCTTAACGACTTCTTAAGAAAAACCCTTGCCAAAAGATAAAGCGATCGCCCAAAGTCGGCACTTTAACTCAAGATTAAATACCTACCTATCGGAAAGCCGCTTCCAATCTCGGCTTGGGCATCTTTGCAAGTACACAAAAAGCAGCCAATTATAAGAGCCGCAAGTCACGTACCTCATAAATGAACTTTTATTAAACCTTGTAAATAAAATAAACCTTTTTGTTACGTTTAGTCAACTTAACTTGACATTTTTTTTTTAATCTTTTCTTAGTGAGCCATATAGGAAGAGGAGTATTAGGTGATGACTTACCAATTACCAACTCCTAACTCCTCGCTCTTAACCTTTTTGTATTAGCAGCTGGCTGATTTTATCGGGATTCTGTATCAAAATTTCAGTGTAGGCTTATATATTACTGAGATATGTTAGGTGAAAATTCCCAACCTTTATCTTACAAAGGTCAAAATTTAAGTAGTGTAAACTTTGACCATCAAAATTTACGAGGTGTAGATTTTACTAGTGCGAACCTTGAGGGAGCTACTTTTGTAAAAGCTAATCTTCAAGGTGCAATTTTTGATAAAGCTTGTCTGAAAAAAGTAAGTTTTCAAGAGTCTAATCTTCAAGGTGCGATGCTGATGTTTGCTGATTTAGAAGAAGCTTATTTCTTTGAGGCAGATTTAAGTAAAGCTAATCTGTCGAATTCCAACCTACGCTCGGCTTCTTTGCGAAGAAGTATTTTGCGTGGAACTAATTTACAAGAAAGTTCTCTTGAAAGAGTCAATTTCAGAGAAAGTCAAATTAATAATGACACTCTAATCGAAGATAAATGGAAATTGGTTTGGGAAATCGTCAACAAACCTATGGGGAATCGTGATTTAAGTCAATACGATTTACAGGAAGCTAATTTATTTGAAGCTTATTTACAAAACGCAAATTTAATCGAAACTAATTTGCGGGGAGCGATTTTAGAATCAGCAAATCTAGAATCAGCAAATCTTCAAGGAGCTAATTTAGAAGCAGCAAATCTTCAAGCAGCGAATCTCTGGGAAGCATTACTAGCAAATGCCAATCTTACGCAAGCTAATCTTAGAGACGCAAATCTTTGTGGGGCTGATTTTAGTAATGCTTTGTTGGAAAAAGTTAATTTCAAACATAGTCAAACCAGCGTCGAAACGCAACTAAATGAAAAGTGGAAATTAGTTTGGGAACTGGTTAATAAAATAGTTGAAGATCGAGATTTAAGTAAATTTGATTTGCAGCAAGCTAACTTAACTGAAGCTCATCTCAAAAAAGCTAACCTCAGCGAAGCTAATTTGCAAGGAGCGATTTTAAAAGAAGCCAACTTACAACAAGCAAACCTTTGGGGAGCCAAATTACAGGGAGCTAATTTTGAAAAAGCGAATTTAGCAGAAGTCAATTTTCAAGAAGCTGATTTTGATAAACAAGCTAATTTACAATACAGTAATCTCCAGAAAGCTGACTTGTTAGAAATTACTTTAGAATCAGCTAATTTACAAGGAGCTAATCTTCAATCAGCCAATTTGAAAGTAGCTAATCTTCAAAAAGCTAACTTACAAGGAGCGAATTTACAACACGCTTATTTCCGAGGTGCTAGACTCCAACAAGTTAATTTTCAAGAAGCTAATTTGGAAACAGCGGTTTTTCAAGAAGCCGATTTACGAGGAGCTAACTTCAAAAAAGCTAACATGAAAGAAACTATTTTTATTGCAGCAAACTTAACAGAATTAAACGAATCAGGAGAAATCATAATCACTAACCTTGAAGAAGCCAACCTAGAAAAAGCCGATCTTAGCTGTGCCAAATTAAATAGAGCTAACTTACAAAAAGCCAATCTTATTAAAGCTAATCTGAAAGCAGCAGATTTAGAAGCAGCGGATTTACAATATAGTAATCTCGCAGAAGCCGACTTATTAGATGCTAATCTCAGAGTTGCTTTTTTACGAGAAGCAAGTTTTTACAGAGCGGATTTACATCGAGCTAATTTACAAGTCGCTAACCTTTACAGAGCAAATCTTCAATCAGCAAAGTTGGTGGAAGCTAATTTAGTAAAAGCTGATTTACAAAAAGCTAACTTAAAATTAGCAAACTTAACATCAGCAAACTTACAATTCGCCGATTTATATCGAGCCGATTTAGAAGCTGCAATCCTTAAAAAAACTAACTTACAAGAGACTCATCTTGAAGGAGCAAACTTTTATAGAGCTAATATCGATGAAACAAATTTCAAAGATGCTGACTTAAATGTAGCCGACTTTTCCCAAATCAGAAATCGCGCTGAAGGACAAATTGAACAAGCTCAAAATTGGCAAAGAGTCAGATTCTAATCAACGAGCAATTGTGAAAAGTTGGCAGTGAAAATCAAATACAATTATCAATAGATAGGTCTTGTTGCAAATAAGAAACCTATCTTTTTCTACAATGTAATGTTAAAATTTTTATACAAAAAATATTTCGACCTGTTTCTTAACTTCTACTAAAAAATTAACTAATCAGCAATCGCTTTTACGGCTATTAACTTGGAAATATTGTGGCAATATAAAATTTATTTGTATAAAATAGCCAGGTGTCCCCGGCTACAGTAACGTGAATATACAGGTTTATGCAAAAAATATTTAGAGGATATTCGGGAAGTCTAATTTTATATTTGGGCTAATTGCCGTAATGTAGGCATAATAGACTTTTCAAATATCCTTTTAAATCATTAAAAGCAAAAAAAAATCAATCAGTTTCAACACCAAATTAACTGATTAAAAACTATGAATACCACAAAAAACATAGCTCAAACTGCGAAAAAATGTGCATCTATTATTGCCAATACCCCAACAGAGCAAAAAAATGCTGTTCTGTTGAAAATGGCAAAACTGTTAGAAACTCATCGTCAAGATGTTTTAGCAGCGAATCAGGCTGATGTAACCGCAGCCCGTAAAAACAATATTGCTAACAATTTATTAGCTCGCTTGCAATGGAGTGATGCCAAAATTAATTCGAGTATTGCAGCACTTCACAAAATTGCTAATTTACCAGATCCGGTGGGACAATTATTCGAGCCAATCAGCAGTTCTAACGGATTAAAAGCTTGTCGGATGCGAGTTCCTTTAGGGGTAATTCTAATGATTTATGAGGCTCGCCCTCATGTCACCGTTAATGCTGGCTCGTTTTGTTTGAAGTCTGGTAATGCTGTTATTTTACGGGGAGGTTCGGAAGCAAAAACCTGCAATCAAAAATTAGGGGAATTGTGGCAAACTGCATTAAATGATGTTGGTTTACCTACTGAAACGATACAGGTATTAACTGGCTCTCACGAACAAATTAACGAATTACTACAGCTTGATTCCTTTATCGATTTAGTTATTCCCCGAGGTGGCCCCAAGCTAATTGAAACGGTGAGTAAAAACTCTCAAATTCCGGTTTTAAAACACTACAACGGAATTTGTCATGTTTATATCGATGAAGCAGCAGATTTACATCAAGCATTAGAAATTGCTTTAGATTCAAAATGCTTAATGCCATCTGTTTGTAATGCGATGGAAACTCTATTAGTTCATCGTTCTTTTGAATCTCAATTAAATACGATTGTCAAAGCGTTTGAGGATAATAACGTAGAAGTCAAAGGTTGCGATCGCGTTCGTCATATTGTCCCCGGAGTTGAACCAGCAACAGAACAAGATTGGCAAACTGAATACCTGGATCTTAAAATATCGATTCGGATGGTAGACAGTGTAGATGAAGCAATTTCCCACATTAATCAATTTGGTTCGCATCATACTGATTCAATCGTCACCGATAGCCAAAGTCGAGCCGAACAGTTTGTCAATCTAGTTGATTCTGCGGTGGTGTTAGTAAACGCTTCTACAATGTTCTGCGATGGCGATACTTTGGGTATGGGGGCTGAAATTGGTATTGCGACAGGCAAATTACACGCTCGCGGGCCAATGGGATTACAGGAATTAACCAGTTATAAATTTGTTGTTCGGGGTTCTGGACATACTATGGGTGGCGATTTTCTCGCTCCTGCTGTTACAACATCCGAAAAGATTTAACGAGGTAATTGATGGAATCTGTAGCTGCATCGAAAATATACGAATATCTTCAAGAAGGATTAGATAAACCCAATTCTGTCTTTGGACAGCGAATTGGAACTGAATTAAAATTTCCCTTGGTGGAACGGAATAATGGATGTGCTGTAGGGTTAGAAACTGTTAATGCTCTATGGAAATATCTGAGCGATCGCGATTGGGAAGCAATTATAGATCCCATAACTAACGAGATTGTAGGAGCAAGCAAACCGGGAGAATACAACGATACGCTGGCTTCTTGTGAAACGGGATTTTGCAAAATAGAGTTTTCCTTGGCTCACGTCGGAGATTTACACGCTCTGAATCGTCAGATTGAAGGGCTGTTAGTCGAATTAACTCCTTTTGCTGCCCAGCATCAGGTAAGTTTCCTCGGTTGTGGAATTCATCCAATATCTCCACCAAGTCCAGAATTGGTAATTGCTAAGCAGAGAACATTGGCTTGGGATACTCTATTTCCAGAAGGAGAAATAGTTAACGATAAGCCTCGTCCGGGAATGCATTTGTTTACAGTGAATTCCGGCTCTCACGTACATTTGAGCGTATCTTCTGCCGAACAAGCCGTGGGAGCAACCAACGTCCTCAACGGTTTTGCAGGAGCGCAAATTGCTCTGATGGGTAACTCCAGCGTATGGCAGGGAAAAGTCGATCCAGACTATCAATGTGTAGCAGAAAAGTTTTGGGATTGGTGGATGCCAGATGAAGCAAGAGTCGGACTTCCAAGCAAATTTTTTATCGATATAGAAGACTATGGAAGTGCGATCGCTAAGTTGCGCCCTTTTTATGTTCAAAGGGATGAAAACCCTATTTTAATCAACCACTATCCAACTTTTGCTGACTACTACGATTCTTCCCCAGCAACGGGAAATTACTTATCGGGAGAAGAAGTGGCTGTCTATCCCGAACCACAAGATATTAAATTGCACAACTCTTTCTACTGGTTTACCGCTCGCATCTCCCGCTACTTTACCGTCGAAAATCGATTATGCGATCAACAAGCTCCCGGTAATTTAGCCTCTCCTGCTGCTCTGAGTTTGGGTTTACTCGGTGCTTTACCAGAAGCTCAAGAAGAATTAAGTCAATTTAAATGGCCAACTCTCAAGTCGATGCGACAAACAGCTATGAGAGATGGCTTAGATGGAGAAGTTGAAGGGATTGCCTTAGCTGATATGGCTCGACGAATGTTGGAATTAGCACAGTTGGGTCTAGAACGTCGTAAACTTGGTGAAGAGATTTATTTACAACCTTTAAAACGACAATTAGCAAGTAAGCAAAACCCAGCTATAGAAGCGAGTAATATATTTGATCGAGATGGGATAGAAGCTTTGATCGAAGCTAGAGATATTCTTGTTGGGAGTAGGGAGTAGGGAGTAGGGAGTAGAGGGGGTAGAAAATTTCTATTTCTATTAGTAGTCTGTCCCAATTAATTATGATAGGTTCGTAGTAAGGACTTCAGTCCCTCGGAGCGATAAATCGCCTACTACAAACTTGTCAAAAATAATCAGTTGTAGTAACCCAACAACACGTCTGCCTGTTGGGTTGCGCTCCGCTTAACCCAACCTACGAAACTTCTAACTCTTAACCTTTAACCTTTAACCTTTAATCTTTAATTCATATGATTAGTGCGTTAGTTGCCCAGAAAGCTGGTGGAAAACTTAAGCCTTTTGAATACGAACCAGGAGCTTTAGGAGAGGAAGAAGTTGAAATTAATGTTGAATTCTGTGGGGTTTGTCGCAGCGATTTAATGTTGCTCGATAACGAGCGGGGAGGGACTGAATACCCTTTGGTGCCGGGACATGAAGTTATTGGTACTATTTCGGCAGTTGGAAATAAAGTTGAGAATTTGAAGGTTTCTCAGCGCGTCGGTTTGGGCTGGTATTCCGGCTCATGCATGAATTGCGAATGGTGTCAAGGTGGCAATCATAATTTCTGTCGCCAAGCAGAACAAACTATTGTTGGTCGTCATGGTGGTTTTGCTGACAAGGTTCGCGCTCATGAAAGTTGGGTGTTTCCTCTTCCCGATGGAGTTGATTCTGTATCTGCTGGCCCGTTATTTTGTGGGGGAATTACTGTTTTTAATCCGATAATTCAGTTTGATATCAAACCTAAGCATCGCGTGGGAATTATTGGAATTGGTGGTTTAGGACATTTAGCAATTCAGTTTTTTCATGCTTGGGGATGTGAAGTTACGGCTTTTTCTAGTAACCCGAATAAGGAAGCCGATGCTAGAGAATTAGGAGCCGACCATTTTGTTAATTCTCGCGATCGCGAAGCAATTGAAGCAGTAGAAGATTCCTTCGATTTGATTGTGTCAACAGTCAACGCCGATCTGGATTGGAAAGTTTATATTAAAGCTTTACGTCCTTTAGGAAGACTGCATTTTGTGGGAGGAGTACCGAATCCAATTTCGTTTCCAGTGTTGCTGTTATTAGATGGACAAAAATCCGTTTCTGGTAGTCCAGTTGGTAGCCCAAATACTATTACTCAAATGCTTGATTTTGTAGCAAAGCATCAAATTAAACCTGTTGTAGAAGTATTTAAATTTGAGCAGGTGAATGAAGCACTTGATAAATTACGTAATGGTAAAGTTCGGTATCGGTTGATTTTGGAAAAGTGAACAGTTAGCAGTTATCAGTTATCAGTTATCAGTGAACAGTGAGCAGTGAACAATACATCATTTATGACTGATAAAATAGTATGGGTTCGTAGTAAGGACTTTAGTCCTTTAACAGTGCGAATATGAATAGCGATAAATCGCTTACTACGAACTATTAAATATTAAATCTTAAATCTTGCAACCCGAACTTAACAACCGCCTTGGAATTGATTCCAAGGTGGTGTTGATAATGGTGCTGTTCGGTAAGATAAATAGGATTAAATAACGTTTTTAGAAAATTCACATTTTTGCACCATCATCAACATTACTGGGGAATGCAATTAAAAGTCGGTAGAGCTAAAGTCGTTTGAAGACAACTGAATTCAGTTATTATTCGCTATTCCCTATTCCCTATTCCCTGTTCCCTACTCCATTTTCTGCAATTGAGCAACTCTAGGATCGATAATTTTTTGACCTAAACCAGGGAATTTGATGGCTACAGAAACTTTATTCCCTCCACCAAAAACATGAGTAATTTCACCCGCTCCGAATGATTTATGCATTACCTTGTCGCCAACTTGCCAGTTTACGTTTGAAGTTAGTTTACGATTACTTACACTTTCAAAACCATTATTGTAAGTGGCAGAAGTACGACCGCCGCTATTTGTATAAGTAACGCTACGGGAATATTGTGTAGCTAATAATTCTTTGGGTAGCTCGTCGAGAAACTGCGATCGCACTGCTGGTTCTCGGGTTCCGTACAGCCTGCGCTCTCGTGCGTGGGATAAAAACAGCCTTTCTTGAGCGCGGGTAATACCGACGTAACATAAACGACGTTCTTCTTCTAAGGCGGCTGGGTCGTTCATGGAGCGGTAGTTGGGAAATAATCCTTGTTCTAAACCTACTAAGAAAACTACGGGAAATTCTAAGCCTTTGGAAGAATGCAATGTCATTAAAGATACTGCGCTTTGACCTTCTTTAACGTTATCTAAATCGGAACTTAAAGCAGTACTGGCAAGAAATCCTGCTAAGGAAGCATCTTGTTCGGCTTCTTCTTCATATTGACGAACTGCGTTGTAAAGTTCTCCTACGTTGCGGATTCTGTCTTCTGCTTCGTCGTTACCTTGCTTATGTAAATCTTGAACGTAACCAGATTCATCTAAAACACTTTGTAAAATATCCGATGCACTTATATTTTCAACTTCTTGCTGAAACCGGCCAATCATTTTGGCAAAGTTATTTACTGATTTTGCCGAGCGTCCACCCAAGGTATTAACTGATGTCTCATCGCTGAGTATTTCCCACAGGTTTACACCTAATTCCTTGGCGGCATTTGTGAGGCTTTCGATTGTAGCTTTACCAATGCCTCTTCGGGGTGTATTAATTACTCTCAACAAACTTACACTATCGGCAGGGTTGGCGATCGCCCGTAAATAAGCTAGGGCATCTTTAATTTCTTTACGATCGTAAAATTTCAATCCCCCAACTACAGTATAGGGAATGGAGTTGCGTACTAACATATCCTCGAAAGGACGAGATTGAGCGTTGGTACGATAAAGGATAGAAAAACTTCCCCAATTTATATCGGGATTTTCTTCTTCTAAAGAACGAATTTTATTAATAACAAAATTAGCTTCTGCGACTTCATCTTCTGCTTTAAAATAAAATATTTCTTCGCCTTCACCCCGAGTTGGTTTGAGAACTTTATCAATCCGCTGGGTGTTATTTTCAATTAAATAGTTTGCAGCTTCAAGAATATTTTCACAAGAACGATAGTTTTCTTCTAACTTCACCATCGAACGAGTATCATCATCTTCTAAACCATCACCAAAATCTTGCTGAAAGTCGAGCAAAATAGTGAAGTCAGCCATTCTAAAAGAATAAATTGATTGATCGGCATCGCCTACGACAAATACAGAACGATTTTGCCAATTCCAGTCACTTCTATTTTCTCCAAAAGTCGAGAGTAAACTAATCAACTGATATTGAGTGCGGTTTGTATCTTGATATTCATCTACTAAAATATGGCGAAACTTATTGTGCCAATAACCCAAAACTTGTTCATTTTGCTGAAATAATCTTACCGGAACTAAAATTAAATCGTCAAAATCTAAAGCATTGTTTTGGGCTAACCTATCTTGATAGAGACTGTAAACTTCTGAAATTACCCTTCCCTTATAATTTGCTTCTTCCTTCTCATATTCTTTCGGCGATAAACCCTGATTTTTGGCATTACTAATTGCGTAGCGAACCGAACGGGGATTAAATTTCTTGTCGCTCAAATTCAACTGCTTGGTAACAATTTCCTTGACCAAACTTTGAGCGTCTGATTCATCAAAAATAGAAAAATTACGTTTCCAGGTGCGTCCGTTTTCATCTTGGTATTTCTCAATATCAAACCTAAGAATCCGAGAAAGTAAACTGTGAAAAGTACCGCACCACAAATCTTTGATAATATGCTTATAAACTTTCGATCTTAACTTTACCTGGTCGTATTCTGGTAATAAATCGTAACGTTCGCCGTACTCTGAGAGAGCCATTTGCTCGGCAAATAGTTTTTGAATCCGCTCCTTCATCTCCCGTGCGGCTTTATTGGTAAAAGTTACCGCTAAAATATTTTCGGGATTAACTTTATGCTCGGTAATTAAATTAGCAATGCGAT
Organism: uncultured Rivularia sp.; assembly: GCA_964395005.1. GTDB lineage: Bacteria > Cyanobacteriota > Cyanobacteriia > Cyanobacteriales > Nostocaceae > Rivularia. The sequence goes on along the minus strand of CAYMZW010000074.1, from coordinate 8,156 downwards.
AAGTCAACGCTCGTGTTTTTCCAGAACCCGCGCCAGCAACAACTAGCAAGGGGCCGCAATAATGTTCGACAGCGCGACGTTGATGGGGATTGAGGTGACTTAGAGAGTCGTTAGTAGTTGTCATGGGCTTTGGGTAAGCAGGATAAAAATACAAGTCGTAGCAATGGGGCAATATAATCCGGGTAGTTACATTAATACAACTGTCTGATTGCTAACTTTATAATCTTATCGAAATTTAACGATCAAAATTAAGATTATTTGCGGGCATTGATTGCTTGTAGGTAAGTAAGCCGATTAATGCTATATCGTACTTACCCTTAGACTGTAATCTGTGTCGCGTGAATTATACTTTATAATACCGTTTTTTACTAAAGCTTACTTTTTTTTACGGTATTTTTTTACAAAAAATTACTATAGAAACAACAGCAACTAGAAAATACAAATTACTGCTATTTTTGCTTTCCGTTTGCTATTTTTAAAATTTCATATAGTTCAATTCTGTTGCTAATTGAAAGCGAACTATTCTTCTGCTAAGGAAAGCATATAAAATCCTTTCGTGCCATCGTGGATTGGGAAAGAAGGCAAAATTTTATATAATCATCTACGAATTACGATTAACAGCAGCCAAAATTCCGGCACCGATAGCTAACAGCACTAACGCATAAATAGCCTCTTGAGGAAATTGTAATACTCCAAAGGCTTGTAATAAGAGAATTATAGCTAGAACTACTAATAAAGAGCCAGCAACATACAAAAAAGTGGTAATGGCAAGATTAGGACGACGACTCACAAGCAAACTCCTAAATAACTACGGCAAATTGTAGTTTATATTGTTGCACAATTTTCAGTTTTAGCATTAATTCATTTACGTTAAAAGTTTAATTTGGATTTTATCAGATTTCAATCGTCAAAATAGCTTACTAACAATCATTTTAAAAATATTCAAAAATTTATTTTTAGCTGTTTCAAACTCAATCACTTTGTAACTCGGAGGCTCTAATTTATCTATTTGATTTTCCTGCAAATAAACGTGGTAGCGAACTTCAATCTGAAGACTCTCGATCGAGGGCATCTCGCCGTAATGTCTTGTAATATATCCCCCAGTAAACTTTTTGTTTCTAACTACTTGTAAACCTTGACTGGCAAAACATTTATCTACAGTAGATATCAACAAATCAGAACAAGTTTGATTATTTACATTTCCCAAACAAACATCGTCATTTATTAATCCACAGAAACTATGTAAATCTAAAAGATAAACGAAGCCAAACTCTTGTATTTTCTGTTCAAGAAGCCATTTTAATTTATTATGGTAGGGAAGATAGTATTTTTGAATTCGTTCTTTTATATGTTCCTGACTGGGTTTATTTTGATAGATATTTTTGTTAAAAGCTGTATTTTCTGGAATAACTGAATACCAAAAAGAGCCAAACAATGGTTCTTTAGCTTGACGGTTTAAATCGACAACATATCTATTATGAGTAGCTTGTAAAACTGTAATTCCTAAATTAGGAAGAAAATCATAAAGTTTATCGAGATGCCAATCACTATTAGGTAAAGAATTTAAATGTTCGGTTGTAAATTGAGCAGCAATATTTTCAGGAACAAACAAGCCACTATGAGGAATATTCGCGATTAAAGGTAATGTTTTAACCGTAGGTTGATGAATATTGAATAATTGCATTAATAGGTAATTGGGAATGGGGAATAGGGAATGGGGCATAGGGAATAATCAAAGCTTCCCTTTTCGTAGGAAAGAGGGAAAAACTATATTACACTTTACATCTCGTACCCTAACAACATAGCCTTGTAAGCCGGAGGCTTTCTCGCAGAGAAATCAATTCCAAGGCTAATAGCCTAAGTCTACTTTACTAGGCTGAAACCTTTATCCAGTCCTATTTATAGGACTTTTGCTATTAGGCGGGGAATTGCATTCCCCGACGGTGTTTAAAATGTTGCAAGATGTCAGTTGTTCTTAAGAGAAAACACTTAACTACAATGGTGCGTTGCACTGGCGACAACACACCCTACCATTAACAACTAACTAATTACTGATTGCTGATTACTGGCAATATAACGGTGAAAGTGGAACCTACTTCAAACTCACTTTGTACGTCAATATCCCCACCCATCATCTGGCAAAAATGACGAGTAATTGCTAATCCTAATCCGGTTCCACCATACTTTTTAGTCGTTGAGGCATCACCTTGTGTAAATGGTTTAAATAGCTGGCTTAGCTGATATTCTGTCATGCCAATGCCGGTATCTTTAACTATAAAAGTAATTGTTTCTCCGGAAATACTAGCTACAGCATCTTTTTGTCGTTTAATTTTTAGGTTTATCTTACCATTTTTGGTGAATTTGGAGGCATTGCTTAACAAATTTAATAGCACCTGTCGTACTCTTGTTTGATCTTGATACATGGTGCCTAGTTCCCCATCGCTATCAATTTCTAACGAGCTACCATTTTTCTCTACAGTAGGCTTAATAGTGGAAACAAGATTTTTTATTAATGGCAGTACTTCAAAGGTTTCCGGATAAAGATTCATTTTCCCGGCTTCAATTTTCGATAAGTCGAGGATGTCGTTAATTAGTTCTAATAAATGTCTACCCGATGCATTAATTATTTCTAAGTCAGCAGTAAAATCTTCTTCTACACCTAAATCCGTAGCGTCTTCTTGTAAAAGTTGGCTTAAGCCGATTATGGCGTTCAAAGGCGTGCGTAATTCATGGCTGACGTTTGCCAAGAATTGACTTTTTGCTTTACTCGCTGCTTCTGCTAGTTCTTTTTGATATTCTAGTTCTTTAGTTCTTTTTGAAACTCTGTCTATTAAATGATTTAGTGATTTTGCTAATAAGCCGATTTCATCTTCGGTGGTAACTGGAGCGCGTAAATCGAAATTGGATTTGCGAGCTACTTGTTCGGCTACTTGAGTTACAACTATTACTGGTTCCGCTATTGCGCGAGAAGTTCGCCAAGCCACCACAACTGCGATCGCGACTGAAAGCAGCATACTAGCAATAACGATTGTTCTTTCAATTCCTTTGGAAAATTCTAAGTCTCTGGCTCTACGAGATTCTTGCCTTTGGGCATTTAGAAGAATGCTATTTAATCGTCTACCTAACTGCTTTAAACTAATAGCTGTTTGAGAGCGAGTAAGTTCAAGTAATTTTTGCTGCGTATCAGCAAGTTGCTCTGGTTGGGATTCACCATTGGCTTGCTGCAAGATTGAATTTAGCTGTTGCGTGTAAGATTCTAAGTTATCCTGGTACTCTCGTACTAATACCTGAACAACTGGTTTTGCTGCTGCTAAACTTCGGGGTTTATCGTTAAGAAATTTTGCAATCTCAGCTTCGACATCTTGGACTTCACGGAGGCTTCGATCGAATTGTGCTTTTTCGGCAGAAAGCTTTTGAGGAAGTTTTGCCACTGCAGCCAAACTATAGCCGTGCAGCTGTACTTCTATTAAGGCATCTTTATAATCTGCCAGCATTTGCGTTTGATGTTGAGCGTGCTTAAACTGCCTGATTTCTCTGGCACGGTAATAGTTGGCAATTACCAATCCAACCAGCGAACCCAGAAAACCAATCCCGATCGCCACAAAATATCCGTAGCCAATTTTTTGATGGATACGTTTAGAACTAGCTTTAAGTTTCCCACTTGAAGGAAATTCTAAAGTAGGCAGTTCGTCATTTAGGGACACATCTTCTGACACTTCTTTATTTTTTGAACTGCTGTATAAGGAGGTTGGCTTTTGAGGAAAGCATCCCTCAAATCTCTTTACCCAAGAGAACTGCTACAAGGCTTTGTCTACCCGTTCTAAGTATGAAACACCAAGAACAAGAAGTCTGCCCCATTTTCTATAGAGAAATTGTTATCTCCCGCTATATTTTATACATACAATATACATAATTATATCAGCGGTGGAAATAAGTAAGATCGAAATAGTTGTCAATAATAATTATCATCTTCTTTTATAACAGTTACAAAAGCGTTATTGCTAGATACTTTGCATGAGCTTCATGATATCCGGGTTATTTTACGATAAAAATTTAACAAATTTTAATAAAGATAGGTTAATAAATCAAATAAGTGAGGAGTAACAAACTTAAAGTATACTCCTCACTTACTGTTTTTTTTGCTACAAGACAGCTACCCGTCCACGAAAAACGGGGCTACCTACTTTTATGAAAGGCTCAAGGCTTTGGTAGAGTCTGGTACTGCTACTCCATTTAAGTTGCTTGTTTCTTGCTTCAATAATTGAGCTTTATCGGTACGCTCCCACGGTAAGTCTAAGTCGGTACGTCCGAAATGACCGTAAGCCGCAACGTCCTGGTAAAAACGTCCGCCTCGTTCATTTGATAATTTACGTAAGTTGAAGGCATGAATAATACCTGCTGGACGGAGTTCAAAGTGCTTTTGAACTAATTCCAACAAAGTTTGTTCGTCAACTTTACCAGTACCGAAAGTTTCGATCATGATGCTCACAGGACGTGCAACACCGATGGCATAGCTCAACTGAACTTCACATTTTTCTGCCAAACCAGCAGCAACAATGTTTTTAGCCACATAACGACAAGCATAAGCAGCACTACGATCTACTTTTGTGGGGTCCTTGCCAGAGAAAGCTCCGCCGCCATGTCGGGAATAACCACCATAGGTATCGACAATAATTTTGCGTCCGGTAAGACCTGAGTCTCCTTGAGGACCGCCAATTACAAATTTTCCGGTGGGGTTAACCAAAAAGCGGGTTTTATCGTCCGGCTTGATTTCAATGTCGCTGAATACAGGCTCGACTACCGCAGACCACAAATCTTTCTGAATTCTTTCCCGTACTGCGGCTTCATCGCTAATACCGTCGATGCTGGGCGCGTGCTGGGTAGAAACTAAGATTGTGTCAATACCCACAGGTTTGCCATCTTCGTAAGCGATACTCACCTGAGTTTTGCCGTCGGGACGTAGATAAGACAATTCACCTGTTTTGCGAACTGCTGCTAGCCTGCGAGCAATACGGTGAGCAAGGCTGATGGGTAAAGGCATTAGTTCTGGAGTTTCGTCACAAGCGAAACCGAACATGATACCTTGGTCGCCAGCACCAATTTTATCGAATTGTTCTTCGCTGGACTCTTCTCGGTTTTCTTGAGCGGTGTTAACGCCTTGAGCGATATCCGCTGATTGTTCGTCTAAAGCTACTAAAATAGAGCAGCTGTTGGAACAAAAACCATTTACAGCGTCGGTGTAGCCAATCTCAGCTATTTTCTTTCTAGCGAGCTTCATGTAGTTGACATTCGCTTTACTGGTTATTTCACCAGTAATTAGCACCAAGCCAGTATTGACCACAACTTCTGCTGCAACGCGGCTTGTGGAATCTTGTTCGAGTAAAGCATCCAGAATGGTATCTGAAATCTGGTCGCAGATTTTATCAGGATGTCCCTCGGTTACAGACTCGGAAGTAAATAGATAACGACGAGTCAAATTCAGTTCCTCCTAAAAGAGTATTTGGACTTAATTTATGCAAGCATTTTATTAAGTCGCTTTAATGTGCAATCATACCAATTTTTCTGCAATTAAGAATGAGTATTGCATTAACTTTCTCAAAATTAATAGCTACCTTAATAAGTTGAAAAGAAATTGTTTTCTGCTTAACCAGCTAATTATCCGGAAAAATTCGATTTTTCTGAAATTATTTACTATTAATCTAATTTAAATTAGTTTTTTATTTTCATGAAAAAAGGGACACCATATGGATGCCCCACTAAAAAAGATACAACGGTTTTCCATTCAATTTAGAAACCGTTCGCATCGAATTCTTAAACTTCAATAGCCATTTTTGCTTCTGTCTGTGTTAAGCGTTCGTAGGCTGCACGCATTTTCAAACCAGTCAATACTTGGAATAAACCTGTTCCATTATTAGAACCCGGATATTCGCGGTGCTGAAGTAACAAATGAGTCATCTCTCCCTGATACTTAGTAGATGTTTTACTCAAATGTGTCTCGATATAAATAACTTCATCTAAGTTATCAAATTGACCATCAACCTCTAATACAGAGACATAGCGACCGTAGTATACATCAGAACCGTAGTACATCTGCATACCGGGGTAAGAACAAGTCAGCTTACGTCCGCAAGGAGTCCACTGAATTGTTGAACCTTCGTCAAACAGGTAAACAGGTTCAAAGCCTTCTTTATCTTCCCGTTGCAGCATACGTACCCGCAGTACTTTACGCTCTTTATCATCTTTAATCAGGTTGGTTGGTAATACCTGAAGAACCACATCAGCAAACTCTCTTTGCGGTTCAATATAGTTTTGGAAATCAGGCTTACGAGAATTAATTGCAGCCAATACATCATCGTATGTATGACCCCTTTCTTCCATATCGCGCTGGATTTTCCAAGCAATTTTAACTTCATCGCTAATGTCTAAATAAACGCTGAAGTCAATTAAAGAACGCACTCGCTCGTCATACAAAGGATGCAATCCCTCGATCACGATAATATGATTGGGCTGTATTTTCTCTGGGGGATCTAATTCGCCTGTTTCATGGTTATAAATAGGCTTATCAATCGCTTTGCCTTCTTTTAGAGCTTTCATTTGCTCGTACATCAAGTCAAAGTTATTCGCCTTCGGATTCAGCGCCGTAATACCTGTTTCTTTACGCTGTTTACGGTCTAAACTATGATAATCATCTAAACAGATGACGGTCATAAATTCTTCGCCGAACAAATCAATTAAGCGACGCAAAAACGTAGATTTACCGCATCCGGAGTCTCCAGCAACTCCAATCATTACAATGCGATCCGGCATATTTGTCATAAATCCCCTCTAATTAATTTCTAAAGATGACTGAATCAATATTTTTTTTACACAGATTTATTACAAGTCAGGGTTCCCATCGAAATTTTTTTTCTTCTAAAGAAATTCAATAGGTGCCCGTCAGGAGTCCCCATTACGGTTGCCCTGCGTTCTTGCTGCACAACATCAATATACGACAAAAACGGGTAAGTAATAAAATTATTACTTGATCCCTATCCTGTTAATCATCGTATGTTGCTGTAAGTATTTAATCCTAGCTATATTTCGGATTGTAACAGAAGCGACGTATCATATACAAGCTTTGCACCCGAATAATCGCTATCATCAGGTTGGGTTCAAATTATGAATATTTATTCAGTTATTAAAGAACTCTTGTATTGATAAATATAAAACCGATTTTCCTTATCTAAGGGTTTTATTATCTCAATCTTGACATGATACAAGACTGTACCATATTTTGGTTTGCTTATATTTACTAACTTTCGCCTGCCTTTCATTTAGCAGGGCATAGTTATTCTGATATATTAAGAAGTTGCAAATAATATTTTCTAAAAACACGTCATTATACTACAAAATATATACATTTTTTACTTGCTTGAGTGAGAAATCGAAAAAAAACTCTTGTTATATTGGCTTATGCTTGCTTAGAACGCAACCTCTAACAACAATAATATTTGTGAAGGTTGACAGATGTTTCACATCACGTAAAACTAATTTATAGTTGTTTATATAACTTCTAATTGTCGATACAAGACAAGCATACATCTGTATTTTTATTTTGCTCTGGCAAAAGCCTTTGCAGAAATAATTGTAGTTGTAATAGTTTTTACTAAATCACGTTAAGTAAGCATGGATTCGTCATTTGAAATTATTAAAAATAGCGAATAACACAATTTAGATAGGATCGAAGAAGTCTTGCACAAAAGCTCTATAATATTATCTCAGTTAATTATTATCAATATAGTTGATAGACCGGGCGTGGTGATATCCCAGCAACTCGGTAAACGCAAGCTATCTGAACTTCGTGGAAGATAGAAATTGTCAAAGAAAAAATTAAATTGATTCATTATTAACATTCTGCAAGCAACTTATCAATTACCTTAGAAGGTGAACAGGTGTGTCTTTAACTAACCCTGCCCCAGCTAAGGCGAGTGTAAGCAGTAAAACTAATGGCTATATTTGCAGCCATTTTCCTGATTGCGGTTGAGCTTGGTAAACCGAAACTCGGATTTACGAAGTAGAACTGTATAAAAGGGAAAGATTTTTTTGAAAGGGTTAAGTAATAAATCGGAGTGGTAAAAAATATGTATTATCAAGGTGCTGTTGAAAGTACTGCTAAC
>CAYMZW010000073.1:0-20427 GCA_964395005.1 uncultured Rivularia sp. | reverse complement strand
AACCTTGTAAAAAGCGTTGATTAATTTGTAGTGCTTCAGGCATCCATTCCCCAACCAATTCAAAACCGTGAGGGAAAAAATTATAAGTATTGCGGCTAGTATATTCCCCACCATAGGAACCATCGGGATGTACAAATTCAGCAGCTAAATTTACAGCTTTAATTAATGCTTCTTTGATGCGTATATCTGGATTAAGCTGGTAAATTCTTGCCAAACAAGAAATAGTTAAAGTATGATATCCAGGGTCGCAACCTTCATATTCTATAAACCAGCCTTCCTCATTTTGCCAAGATAAAACCCGCTCTAATCTTTGTACTTTCGCTTTATCCCATCGAGAAGTTTTTAAAAGTTGCGATAATCTTGACAAACATAAAACAATTAACGCCTGATGATTGGTTAATCGTCCGCTTTCATGATGCTCTGCCAGCCAATCAGCACGCTCTGAAAAAAAGTTTAAAATAGCTTGATTATTTTCTAAATCATTCTCTAAACCTAAAAGTATATAGCTTTCAATACAAGCCAGAAGCGAAAAAGCAGCAGCCCCCGAAGCTCGTTCAAAAGGAAAATAATCATCGCAAGAACCATCTTTATGAGCGCTACGAGCCGCATAACAAATCCCCGCTTTCACCCAATCTTTAACAGCAGGCTGACGATAAAACGGATTATTTTGCAGATCGGTATCGTAAATTAAAGCCAAAGGATAGACAAATTCCTGCGCCATTCCACTGGGGAAATCAATTATTTTATAATGCCAAAAATTACGATCGAAGCAACCATAAGTTGGGCTATGCGGGTTGCGATCTAGTAAAGTTAGAATCTTTGGGATTTGAGCAGCAGCTTCAATTGCGAATAAGTCTTTGTTGGGCATTGGGGATGAGGATTGGGGATGGGGGATTGGGCATAGGGCATGGGGGATTGGGGATTGGAAGTAGAAATATTGACTACTTAGGGCTTACGCGATCGCAACGTTATATTAGGTATTTCAGACGTTTAGATCCCCCCAACCCCCCTTAGTAAGGGGGGCTTTGCGTAACTCCTAACTCTTAACTCCTAACTCCTACCTCCTAACTCCTAACTTATTCCCTTCCATTTCTTGACGACGCATTCGTAATTGATTGTCTTCTAGTAATTGCCGATTTGCTGCCATTAAATCTGCTACTAAGCCAAACATCCATAGTTGAAAACCAATTAATATTAATATTGCAGTCAGAATCAAACTGGGAATGCGAGTGCGTTCGGTTCCCATGAAGAAAAATATTAACCAGCGTATTCCTAACATCACTCCTAAACTGAATGGAATGCTGCCTAAAGTAAAGAAAAAACGCAACGGCCGATATAACATGAAAATGCGAAGAATAGTAAAGAGCGATCGCACTACATAGGAAAGATTGCTTTTTACTAAACGTGACGGACGAACAACGAAGTTTGTTCTGATAGGTACGGAAGTAATCTTCATACCTTTTTGTCCTGCTTGAATAATTGTTTCTAATGTATATGTATATTTATTAAACACATTAAATCTTAAAGCAGCTTCGCGGTTAAAGGCACGAAAGCCGCTTGGAGCATCGGGAATATTAGTGTTACTAGCACGACGAACTACCCAACTACCAAATTTTTGGAGCAGCTTTTTTACAAATGAAAAGTGTTTTGTATTCCAAATTGGTCTAGCACCAACGACAATATCTGCTTGTCTATAAATAATCGGTTCTATAAGTTTAGAAATGTCATCAGCACAATATTGATTGTCAGCATCAGTGTTAACTATAATGTCTGCTCCTGCTTTTAAAGAAGCTTCTAAACCTGCCATAAAAGCTTTTGCAAGACCCTGATTATATGGCAAGCTAACGATACGATCTACACCGAAGGCTTCGGCAACTTCTACAGTTCGATCTTTACTACCATCGTCAATTACTAAAATTTCTATAGAATCAATGCCATATATTTGCTTCGGTAATTCTGAAAGTGTAGTTCCTAAAGTCGCTTCCTCGTTATAACAAGGAATTTGAATAATCAATTTTGTCATAGATCCGTTTTACTTATTTTTTAATTAGTTTTATAAACGTCTTGTTTTAGAAACTGTTCCCTTTAGTTTTGAATTCTGAGAACTTATTTATGCAAGTCGGCTCTTAGTATTAGGCATGGAGTATAAAAATTTGATTATATGTTCTGATTTCGCTATTAGTGGCTAATCAAACCATCTTTATCGGGGATTCTACCATAAGTAAGCTGTTAAGGGTTTCCAATTTGTCTTCTTTATATTATTTGTATCTTTAAATACTTTATATTTTGCTCTTACCTAAAAAAACTGTATAGTTATTAAATCGTAATTAATTAATTTATCAGAAATAAAAATTGACATTTATTAAAACTGCTCGTAAATATATAAATCGGTGGAGCAAAAAAATAGTGATATCTAATACTCCTTCTTTATGAAGCAAGCTGAGTTACTTAGAAAAAAGAAGAAAGATTCAGAAAAAAAAGAATTATTATTTCCAGCGGCAATGTGGTTGAGCAGTCGCTTGTTAATTTGGATTGCCATGTTAGGAATTGCACCTTTATTACAAGCACCGTTTGGAGGAGTTGCAGCAACTTATGATTTAGAAGTATTTTATGCTTGGGATAGTATGCATTATGAAGATATAGCTACTACAGGATATGAGTTTATTAATGATGGAAAAATGCATAATGTCGCATTTTTTCCGCTTTTTTCCTTAATTATTAAGCTATTAATGTATTTAGGATTTTCTTTCAATATTGCCGGAATACTGGTAAATAATTTAGCTTTTTTAGGAGCAATTTACTGCGTATATTTTTGGGTAAAATCTTACCGTAGCGAGAATGAAGCGCGATGGGCTACTGCTGTGTTGGCTTGGTGCCCGCCGTCAATGTTTGCAGGAGTTATTTACACCGAAGGTTTATATTTATTTCTCAGTGCAGCGGCGATGCTGGCTTTTGACAAAAGTCGATATGGTTTGACTGCTTTATTCGGCGCATTGGCAACTGCAACCCGCCCTACTGGTTTAGCATTGATTCCGGCTTTGATAATTGCATCTTGGAAGCAACGCAAACCACCTATTGCCTATATTTCTAGTTTGGCGACGGCGGCAGGAGTGCTTCTATTTAGCCTATATTGTGCGGTTACATTTAACGATCCATTAGCCTTTGTGGAAGCACAGAAAGGATGGCGTGAATCCTTGGGGTTTGATTGGCAAAGCTGGTGGAAAATGCTGATGCAAATAACCATCGGTACCGAAAATTGGAAACACGGAGGAATCAAAGATCCCGTTGTGCCGTTATTATTCGCCTTAATTGTCGTACTTGGTTACTTACTGTGGCGCTTTCGTGAAAAACTCGGTGAAGCCAAAGTTGACTATGGTTTTGCGGCTTTAATTTTAATTTGGTGGTTAGTAGCTGGCGACCCTTTAATTAATACTGTATCAGTTGTGGGAAGCAGTTATTTAATATGGAAACTACGCAACGAATTAACTCCCGTAACTGCAACCTATGGTTTATGTGGTTTAGCATTAGTTTTAGCTTCCGGAGGAACTTGGTCGCTAAGTCGCATCGTTTTTGGTATTGTCTCAGTTAGCATCGCCTTCGGTGTATTCTTATCCCGTTATCCGCGCTGGGGATATTTAACTATGGGTTTCTTCGCAATTTTACTCACAACTTTTTCTATCAGATTTGCTCAAGAATTGTGGGTAGGTTAGGCAACGGATGGAGTTAGGAATTGGGAGTTAGGAGTTGGGAGTTAGGAGTTAGGAGTTAGGAATTGGGAGTTATGAGTTAGGAGTTAGGAGTTATATTTCCAACTACCAATTACCAATCCCCAATGCCCAATCCCCCATGCCCAATCCCCCATGCCCAATCCCCAATATTTAAAATTGTGGTGAAAACAAAAATTATTTATCTAAGTGCTGTTGCAGCAATATTGCTTTTTGTTTGTAGCAGTTTGCGCCACTCGTTGTTTCAATCGGGGGCTTTTGATTTAGGAATTTACGATCAAGTTGTTTACCTGATGAGTGAAGGGAAACCGCCAATTTCCTCGATTTTGGGTTTTCATCACATGGGTAATCATGCAGCTTGGGCAGTTTATCCTCTGGCTTTACTTTACAAAATTTATCCTAGTGCTTATTGGCTGTTAGCGGTGCAGGCTATTTCTTTAGCTAGTGGTGCTATTCCTAGTTATTATCTTGCCAAACAAGCAGGGCTTAAAGAAAATCAAGCTGTCACAATGTCAGCGGTTTATTTGCTATATCCGCTGATTTTTAACGTTAATTTATTTGAATTTCACCCGGAAGTTATGGCTATTCCGGTATTTTTGGGAGTAGTTTTATCAGCGCGATCGCAAAAATTTGTTTGGTTTTGTGCGGGAAGTATTTTTATTTTAGGTTGCAAAGCCGTTCTATCTTTAACTGTCGCGGCGATGGGTTTTTGGCTGTTAATATTTGAAAAACGGCGAGTATATGGTGTTTTTGCTTTGATTGCTGGATGTTCGTGGTTTTTAATTTCAAGTCAGGTAATTATCCCAACTTTTAGTAACAGTGAAGCGGCGGCAGTTGCTCGCTATAGCTATTTAGGTGATTCTGTTTTTGATATTATCGCTAATTTATTTTTAAAACCGGAATTGATATTAGGTAAAGTTTTTTCAGCAGATACTTTCGGGTATTTAGCATTATTAATAGCACCTGTAATTTGGGGACTAACACCAAAGCATCTCACACCTTTAATAAGCGCTATTCCTGCATTAGTAATAAATATTCTTTCTCAAAAACCAGAGCAACGAGATTTAATTCACCAGTATTCTTTACCTATTTTACCGTTTCTAATTTTGGCGGTAATTTCCAGTCTTGCTGCTAATAAATCGTGGTTGCGTCAGCCAAAAATAATATTAATCTGGGCAATAGTTGCTTTTTTAGCATTAGGTAAATATGGCTTTTTTTGGTCGCGGTATCTTAGAAGTATCGATAATTGGCAAGCAACAAGAGAGGCGATCGCCTTAGTTGAAACTAAAGAAGCAGTTTTAACTACCCATAGCATTTACCCTCATTTAAGTCATCGTAAAACAATTCAATTTATAGACGATTTAAGTGGTGGAGTTCCAGATTTAACTCAATTCAAATATATCCTATTAAATGTACGTCATCCTGATGGTTCCCGCAATCCTGAATTTGCAGCTAATTTGGTAAGCAAACTCAAAGATAATCAATTATTTGAATTAGTAAAAGAGCAAGATGAGGTTTATTTATTTGTTAAGAAATCTAATTGATTACTTCTTCTCACCCCAAAGCATCCTAAATTTGAAAAATATATCTACGAACCTGAAAATTTGAGATATTCCCCAATTCCCTACTCCCTACTCCCTACTCCCTACTCCCTACTCCCTATAATTTATGGAAAAAGACTTTTACCTACAATACGCATCTGTAGAAGATAAACATTGGTGGTTTATAGCACGTCGTCAAATATTACAACAGGTAATTCGTAAATTAAATTTACCAAAAAATGCTCAAATCTTAGAAGCAGGTTGCGGCACGGGTGGAAACTTACAAATGTTATCTCGTTACGGTGAAGTTTCGGCAATGGAATTAGATGAAATTGCTTGTCAACTTGCTAATCAACGTCAAGTTACTCATGTAAAACGTGGTAGTCTACCTGATAATATCCCTTTTGCTTCGGATTATGATTTAGTTTTGATACTGGATGTCATAGAACATCTTGATAATGATTTATCAGCATTAGAAGCCTTGTATTATAAACTGAAACCTGGAGGTTATTTATTAGTAACAGTTCCAGCATATATGTTTTTATGGAGCGAACACGATGAAATTAACCATCATAAGCGGCGTTATCAATTAAAAGCTTTAAAACAGGTAGTAAAAAAAGCAGGCTATGAAATAAGTTACGGTAGTTATTTTAATACGTTTTTATTTCCCCTAGTTGCAACAGTACGTTTTTTAACAAAACTATTACCAAAACAAGAAAAAAAAAATCAGAATCAAATTAGCAGCGATTTAGTAGTACCATCAAGATTAGTCAATCAAATTTTAAAATTCATATTTGCCAGCGAACGTTACTTTATTAGTAAATTCCCCTTCCCTTTTGGTGTATCGGTTTTACTATTAGCAAGAAAACCAGTTAATACAGTGAACAGTGAACAGTGAACAGTGAACAATTACCAACTACCAACTACCAACTAACAACTACCAACTACCAAAAAAGTTATTGATAACTGCTCACTGCTCACTGATAACTGATAACTGATAACTGCTCACTGAAAACTGCTAACTGACTCAAGATGACTCAACCAACAGTTTCTATAATTATCCCAATTTATAACGAAGAGGAAAACATTCGTGAACTTTATCATCGCTTGCAAAGCGTTATTGAGCAGTTAGATGGTGAGGCAGAATTAATTTTTGTTGATGATGGCAGTCGCGATAATTCTTTGAATTTAATACGTGAAATTTACGAGCGCGATTATCATGTTAAATACATTAGTTTAGCTCGTAATTTTGGTCATCAAATAGCTGTAACGGCTGGCTTAAATAATGTTATAGGTAAAGCAGTAGTTGTAATGGATGCCGATTTACAAGATCCGCCAGAACTAGTTTTACCAATGATTGAAAAATGGCGGCAAGGCTATCAAGTAGTTTATGCCCAACGTCTTTTTCGCAAAAAAGAAAGTGCATTAAAAAAATTTACAGCTTATGCTTTTTATCGCGTTTTAAGACGTTTAGCCGACGTAAACATACCTGCCGATACAGGTGATTTCTGCTTGATGGATAGAGAAATAGTTGATATTTTAAATGCCATGCCCGAACGCAATCGCTATATACGCGGTTTACGAGCTTGGGTAGGTTTTCGGCAAACAGCAATACCATTTGAAAGAGATCCGCGTTTCGCTGGCAAAGTAAAATATTCTTTTGCTAAATCTTGGGCATTAGCTATAAATGGAATTATTTCTTTTTCAAGAGTTCCCTTGAAGCTCGCTACTTATTTAGGAATGCTTTCAGCAGCAGCAGCTTTATTAATGATATTGTTAGTTTTATATTGGCGTTTATTTGACCCAGCTTCTCCTTTAATTGGCTACACACTGATTACAATTGCACTGTTTTTCTTAGGTTCGGTACAGTTATTTTGTATCGGTATTTTAGGTGAATATATTGGTCGTATTTACGAAGAAGTAAAAGGACGACCGATTTATACCGTAAAAGAAATGAGAGGAGTTACCAATAGGGAAAGAGTTAGGAATTAGGAGTTAGGAATTAGGAGTTAGGAATTAGGAGTTAGGAATTAGGAGTTAGGAATTGGGTATTGGGCATGGGTAATTGATAATTGGAAGAATAAATAATTAGAACAGGACTTACGCAAAGCCCCCCTAAAAAAGGGGGGTTGGGGGGATCTAAACGTGTGGAATGCCTAACATACCATTGCGATTGCGTAAGTCCTGTAGGAGTTAGCAACTAACAACTAACAACTAACAACCAACAACCAACAACTGAAATGTCTTGGCAAGAATTTTGTTTGCTTCTTCTGTCGGTTTCTGCAAGCGTAACGGGACAATTATTTTTAAAAATAGGTGCTGGAAAGTTAGGTAGAGTTGATGCAACAAATGCTTTACAACAAATTTTGGGTATCATTACAACTCCACAACTATTGATAGGTTTAGCTTGTTATGGTGTCGGTGCTGTAGTTTATATTCTTCTACTAACTAGAGTAAATTTAAGTGTAGCAGGGCCATCAGCTTCTTTAGTTTACGTTTTTTCTGTATTGCTAGGCTACTTTATTTTTAAAGAATCTATTCCTTTGATGCGTGTTGCTGGTTTGAGTTTGATTGTTTGTGGAGTTATTTTAGTCGTTTGGCAAAAGTAAAAAGATAATGGTAATTGATAATTGATAATTGATAATTGATAATTGGTAATTGGTAATTGATAATTAGGATTTAGATAAATAAATAATCGCTTCTAGATTTTAAACAGGTAATAACCTAAAATACTCTAATCAAATAAATCTTTATTTCAAACCTAAAATTATTAATCCAAAATCTAAAATCTAAAATCCAAAATCGAATGTCTCAATCTAAAATTTTAGATAACGGTTTCTTTTTTGCTACAACAATGTGGCTGTTTAGCCGAGTAGTAATAATTGTAGCAATGTTATTAATTGCACCGAGCCTTCCTATTGCGGAAAATGCTCAAGCTCCTACTTATGGCTGGGATGTTTTCTATGCATGGGATAGCATCTGGTATCACCGAATTGTTGTTGTTGGTTACGAATTTATCAATGATGGGCAACAATATTCTGTAGCTTTTTTTCCGCTTTTACCAATACTTACCCGTATAATTATGCAATTTGGCTTGCCTTTTAAACTGGCTGCCACTTTACTAAATAATGCCGCGTTTTTGGGTGCTTTAATTGTTTTCTATTATTGGGTAAAAGAAAGTCATGGTAAAAGTGCTGCTCGCTGGAGTACTGCTGTTTTAGCTTGGTGCCCTTATTCTCTTTACGGAAGCGTTATTTATACTGAAGGATTGTTCTTACTATTTAGTACTGCTGCTTTACGTGCTTTCGATAAAAAACAGCATTTATGGGCAGCAATTTGGGGATTTTTATCTACAGCAACTAGAATTACTGGAGTTATGTTAATTCCAGCTTTTTTATTTGTTGCTTGGAAACAAGGTAGAGATGTAAAAGCTTATATTTCTAGTTTGGCTGTTGGCATTGGTGCAACTCTATTTAGTTTATATTGTTTAATTAAATTTGGTGACGCTTTAGCATTTGTCCACGTACAAAAAGGTTGGCGAGATTCTACGGGATTTGCTTGGCAAGGTTGGTGGAATATGCTAATGCAAATTGTTCTTAGCTCTCCGTTATTATTTGGATTAATTGTTGTTAGTGGTTTTTTACTATGGCGCTTTCACCAACAACTAGTCAATGCAAAGTTGCGCGGTGTATTTTATTTTTTATGGTTGTTGTTATGGTTAGGTATAGGTGAACCTTTATGGCTAGCAGCAGGAAATCCATTTGGAAAAATTCCTTTAGTTAAAATAGTTATTATCTTTGGCGGACTTTATTTATTATGGTATTCGCGAGCCAAAATTCCTTTAACTGCTGCTGTTTACGGAATATTTTCCTACGCTTTAATACTTAATACCGGACTTACCGCTTCTGTAGAGCGCTACGCTTATGGTATTGTGTCCTTGTCGTTTGCACTAGGGTTGTGTCTCGAACGCGATCGCAATTGGGGATATGCAATCTTGGGTTTTTTCGCAGTGATATTAGCTAGTTTAGCCGTACAGTTTGCCCACAATCAGTGGGTAGCGTAAAAAATCCGATTAAAAATAAAACACGACTTACGCAAAGCCCCCCTTTTAAAGGGGGGTTGGGGGGATCAAAAACGTTTGGAACACGCTTATTTCCCTTATTAGTGCGTAAATCCTATAAAAATAAAAATTTAATTCGCTTATCAAAAGCGATGTTTTGTTATATACTTTTAAAAATGCTTCTATCTATCAGATTAATAACCATACGGATATAGCTTTAATTCACTCAAAAGCAGGCTATCCAGACTCGTTTTAAGTCTAACAAGTATTATCTTGATGATTGATAAGGGTGAAAATGGCAATTCATGACCAAATAGTAATGCAGTACTAATATAAATTATTTTCAATTAAGTAAATACAATCCTGTTATTAGAAGTTATATAACCATCAAAAATTCTAATATCATAAATTGTTGCAATCGGATTAAATTCTTTTGATAAATAAAATTCTATATGTACTTTGTATTACAAGAATACTGACTTAAAAATGCTTAAATAAGCTTATATTAAACCGCAATTCTATAGAGATATCTTTCGATATTAATAATTTCAGTGTTTCTACTGTCTGCATTTACATATGTATTTGTCATTATTAATATGTTACAATTATGACTTTATATAACTAATTGTAGATGTCTAAAATAATTGCTTATTATCTTTACAACATCGGTAGATAATCAATCAGTTAAATACATAGAAATACATAAACAATTGGTATTTATGTATCCTATACGATCGCTGCAAATTATAAAAGATTCAAGCATGAATAGCTTTGCGAACGTCTAAATTAGACTAATCGCATATCTTTTAACTAGATGAAACCAAATTATCCGCCATAGCGTCTTGTGAGAATGCTGATTTTACAATGTAAACATTATCTGGTGAAATTTTAACCTTCCTTTAAATGGACAAATCATTCCTAAAGGGTAAAATGAACCAGTCCAATAGTGTAACGATTAACTTGATACGTAGTGGATCTGCTTATTTATAGCTGTACAAAATTTTCGTTAATTAAATCTTGATTTTAGACTTGAGTTAGCAAAATCAACCTGCCTCCAAAGGCGAATTTTTGTTAACAAAAAGCTTGATTTTTCAGGATTATTAGAAATTTATCGGGTAACAAGGAAATAGAGGAATTGTGTTATAACTTACCGTCATATCCGTGAATGACGGTTTGGTCATGAAGGAGCCGTGTCTGGTGGAAAATAAGAAGTCGTTAGGTTTACCTCAAGGAATATTAATCGCCCTTACCGCCTTATGTGGTAGTTTCGCACTTGGATTTATGTTGCCTGTTAATCGGGATGCTACTAATGCAACTAGCAGGGAGCAAATAAAAAGTGAAAACATCAAAGCCATATCTGGTTCGCTATCTCGGATCGAAGCTTTTCAAGTTGCAATGCTTGCTACTTGGCAAAAAGAAGCGATATCAAAAGGTGTCTTTCATACAGCGCCAAAAAGTTTTCGTGGGAAAACACTCAAGCAAGCCAAACTTGGTGCAAACGATAAATTAATTGCTCTAACTTTTGATGATGGCCCTTGGCCGGGATATACTGCTCAGATATTGGAAATTTTAAAAAAAAATAACATCAAGGCTACCTTTTTTGTTGTCGGACAAGTGCTTAATAACTATCCTGATTTAGGAAAGCGAATAGTAGCAGAAGGTCACACTATTGGCAATCATACCTGGCATCATTGGTACCATTTTTTCAATAAACAAGCCGCAGCTTTAGAAATTGACCGTACCGCAGACCTGATTTATAAAACCACAGGTACTAAAACTACTTTATTTCGTCCTCCTGGTGGAATCTTGCATAATGGTTTAGCAGACTATGCAAAAAGTAAAGATTATACCGTAGTTATGTGGTCTGCTGATTCCATTGATTATGCACTTCCTCCACCATCGACTTTGGTCGCGAGAGTTGTTAGACAAGCAACTCCCGGTGGTATCGTACTGTTGCATGATGGTGGTGGCCCTCGTAAAAATACCGTTGCTGCTTTACCAACGATGATAAGTAAGTTGAGAAAGAAAGGTTATCGTTTTGTAACTATTCCAGAATTGCTGGAGTATGAAGAGAAGCAGAAAAAGACTGTGACAGCGCAAAATAATAAATAGTTGTTAGTTGTTAGTGGTTAGTTGTTAGTGGTTAGTTGCTGGTTATCTGGCTTGCTAACTAAATAAAGTCCCTATTAATTGATTTTCAAATCTAAAGTTCAGTTTTCGTGGCTAATAAATCAAAGGGTACGGCGAATATTGCCGTACCCTTATTAATTTGATTCATTCGGAAATCTATAATAAATTTTATCAATTCCAAAAATTTGTAGAGACGTAAAATTTTACGTCTCCCAACGATGTTAGAGAAAGTGAATCAGTTGTTCACCCGGAGGGTGTGGATCATCAATCATCAACGATCAACCAACAACTAACATCTAAACTGAACTCAACTCCTTTTCTCCTTCTGAAGCTTGAGCAGAATCAGCTTCAGAAGGAGGTACAACTTGCCAGAATTTTGGTAGGAATTCTTGCCAGTTATCCAAAATCATTTTCGCTTTAGTCGATTCGGTACGCTCAAAATGAGCAGTTATCAAATCTTTTAGTTGCTTTTCTCCAGCTTCTGTTGCAATTCGTTGGATATTCACGATTTCCGGATTAACTAATTCGGGGAAATTACCTTCTTCATCTAAGAAATATCCCAATCCGCCAGTCATTCCAGCACCAACGTTACGTCCAACTGCACCTAAGACTACAATTACACCGCCAGTCATGTATTCGCAACAATGATCCCCGGCTCCTTCAATTACTGCGGTACCTTTAGAGTTACGCACCCCAAAACGTTCGCCAGCTTTACCTGTAGCAAATAACATTCCCCCAGTTGCACCGTAAAGGCAAGTATTACCAATTATTGTGTTTTCTGATGGTTCGTAAGTTGCTAGGGTTGGTGGTTTAATAATAATTTCGCCACCATTCATTCCTTTGCCGACGTAATCGTTAGCTTCTCCCATTAATGTCAGCTTCATTCCGTTGAGGAGAAAAGCACCAAAACTCTGTCCGACGCTTCCTGTAAAGTTGAGATTAATTTGTCCTTGGAAACCTGTGTCGCCGTATTTAGATGCAATTACCCCAGAAATCCGCGAACCTATCGTTCTATCGGTGTTAACCCCATTAATTGTCTTATTTATCAAAGAATGCTCGTTAATAGCTTTTTGAATTTCAGCATCCGCCAATAAATCATCATCGAGTACCGCACCGTTACTGTGAACTGCTTCGTGTTGCAACCAGCTACGATTTTCTTTTGTGTCGGGTAATTTCAATAAGCAGTCAAGATTTAATGCCCGCGTCTTGGTTAATTCAACATTTTCGCGCATTTTCATTAAGTCAGCACGTCCGATTACTTCCGATAAGGAACGATAACCAAATCTTGCTAATAAACTGCGTACTTCTTCAGCAATAAAGTAGAAGAAATTAACCACTTTTTCTGGGGTTCCGGGGAAGCGTTTACGTAATTCTTCCTTCTGGGAAGCAACACCTACAGGACAGGTATTTAAGTGACATATCCGCGCCATAACACAACCTTCGGCAATCATGGCAACGGAACCAAAACCAAATTCTTCGGCTCCCATCATTGCTCCCATCAAAATATCCCAACCGCTCTTTAAACCGCCGTCTACGCGCAAAATTACTCGATCGCGCAGGCTATTTTCCATCAATACTCGATGTACTTCGCTTAAACCAAGTTCCCAAGGAGAACCGGCGTGTTTAATCGAACTTAGAGGGGATGCTCCGGTTCCACCATCATGACCGGAAATCTGGATAATATCGGCGTTGGCTTTAGCTACACCCGCAGCAATGGTTCCGATACCGATTTCCGATACCAGTTTTACCGAAACTTGAGCTTTGGGATTAATTTGATGTAAATCAAAAATTAACTGCGCTAAATCTTCGATCGAATAGATGTCATGGTGCGGTGGTGGAGAAATTAAAGTTACTCCAGGTTTGGAACGTCTTAAACCAGCAATATATTCGCTAACTTTTTTACCTGGTAACTGTCCCCCTTCTCCAGGTTTCGCACCTTGAGCCATCTTAATTTCAATTTGTTTAGCGTTCATCAGGTACTGTGGAGTTACCCCAAAGCGTCCTGATGCAACTTGTTTGATGGCACTTGAAGCAGTATCGCCGTTACGCAAACCATTTAAATGAGGTAATGTTGCCGAATGACCAGTTTCATCAACATTATCCAAAGTTTTGAAACGTACCGCATCTTCACCACCTTCCCCAGAATTCGACTTACCGCCAAAACGATTCATGGCGATCGCCAAGGTTTCATGTGCTTCTCTTGACAATGCTCCTAGTGACATTCCCCCAGTACAGAAGCGCTTAACGATATCGCTAACTGGTTCTACTTCTTCGATAGAAATCGGCTCTCTATCGCTTTCAAACTCAAGCAAGTCGCGTAATGCGGTAATCGGTCTACCTTGCAAATGCTGCTGATAAACTTTGTAGTGGTCGTAATTTTTACTTTCAACAGCCCGGTGCAGCGCCTTCGCCATTTCCGGACTATTCATATGGTATTCGCCATTGCGACGATACTTAACAAAACCTAAATTTTCTAACTTTTTGAGGTTTAATTCGGGGAAGGCTTTGCTGTGTATAGATAAAACTTCTGATTGCAATTCGCTTAGATTAATTCCACCAATCCGCGAAGTAGTACCGTAAAATCCTAAATCTAATAAATCTCTACCTATACCAATAGCTTCAAAAATTTGCGCTCCCTGGTAACTTGTCAGCAGCGAAATTCCCATTTTAGAAAGGATTTTCAGCAAACCGTTTTCTACAGCTTTGATATAATTAGCCTCATATTTTTCTAAACTTACAGCAGCAATTTTATCGTTCTTCATAAACTGCTGAGTTTTAGGATCGAACCACCAACTACGCAAAGTGTCCAAAGCCATGTAAGGGCAAACCGCAGCCGCACCAAAACCAATCAAGCAAGCGAAATGGTGAGTACTCCAGCATTGAGCGGTATTAACCACTAAAGAAGCATTCATCCGCAACCCTTCATGGATTAAATGGTGGTGTACCGCACCCACAGCCAGTAAAGGAGGAATATAAGTATTTTCTGCGTTTATAGCTCCATAATTTTCCCATTCCTGGGAATTTGGAGAAACTTTATCGCTCAATACCAAAATCTTCGCACCGTTACGTACTGCCTCCACAGCTTGTTTCTGCAAAGATTCCACAGCCGCTTTCAATCCTTCCTTTCCGCTCTCAATTGAAAACACCGTCGATAATTCAACTGTATTGAAATCCGAGCTTTTAATTTCTTGTAAATGAGCCTCAGTTAACACCGGCGATTCCAACTTAAACCGACGAGCATATTCAGGTTTGGGATCGAGTAAATTACCACGTTCACCCAATTCCACCTTTAACGACATCACCAATTTTTCTCGTAAAGGATCGATAGGTGGATTTGTTACTTGAGCAAACCGCTGTTTGAAATAGTCATACAGTAAATGTGGTTTTTCTGAAAGTACTGCAAGAGGGATATCATCACCCATACAGAAAGTCGGTTCTTTAGCATCAATTGCCATTGGCTGAATCACCATTTCCACATCTTCTGTGGTGTAGCCAAAAGCCATTTGATTCCGTAGTAAAGCTTGTCTATCTATTTGGTTAGTTGTTAGTTGATGGTTGTTAGTTGCTGAATGTCCATTTCCATTCGCACCATTGCCGTTAACACCATTCCCATTAGCACCATTACCATTATTAACAGTTAACTGTTCACTGTTCACTGCTAACTGCTCACTGCTAACTGACTTTCGATGCTGTCGCAACCATTCCCCATAAGGATGACGTTTTGCAACTCGCTGTTTGATTTCCCAATTTTTGAGAATTTCATGGTTTTGCAAATCAACGGCGATCGCCTCTCCTGGACCAAGTCTACCTTTCTCAATAATATTTTCTTCAGGAAAATCAACTACACCAGCTTCTGAAGCAACCACAATGTAGTCGTCTTTGGTAATACAATAACGCGCAGGTCTTAAACCATTGCGGTCTAAAGTTGCACCAACCGTATTACCATCACTAAATACTAAAAGCGCCGGACCATCCCAAGCTTCTTGCAATCCGCTATAGTATTCGTAAAAATCTACAATCTCCGGATAATTACTTAAAGCAGGTTGATTCCTGTAAGCTTCCGGAACCATTATCATCAATGCTTCCAAAGGACTGCGACCGGAACGCACCTGTAACTCAAAGACGTTATCTAAAGTTGCAGAGTCGCTGTTTCCCACACTGACAAACGGCTTTAATTCTTCCAACCGCTCTTTCCAAATTGGATGGCTCAAACTTGCTTGTCTGGCTTTCATCCAGTTGATATTACCCAACAAAGTATTAATTTCTCCATTGTGACCTAAAAGCCGCATCGGTTGCGCTAAAGGCCATTTAGGCAATGTATTCGTACTAAAACGACGATGGTAAACAATAAAGCTACTCTTATAAGCGGGATTCTTTAAATCGTGATAAAAATCTCCCAAAACCGCCGAACGCACCATACCTTTGTATACAATTGTCCGACTTGATAGCGAGCAAACGTAAAATTCTTCCATCCACTCCTTATTTTGAGAGCGAATAGCTTTGTGAACTCTACGGCGCGTAATATAAAGCTTTCTTTCTAACTCATCCCCAGTAGCATCATCCGATTGCAGAAAAATCTGCTCAATTTGCGGCTGATTTTCCTTCGCTTGTATCCCTAAAACACTAGAATCAACCGGAACCACGCGCCAACCTAGCACCTTCAAATTCTCAGAAAGCGCAATTTGTTCAACAATGCCCCGAGCCACATGAGCAGCTTGTTCGTTACGAGGTAAGAACAACATCCCTACAGCAATTCCCCGAGCTGCTTCTAAACCCCTTTCACTCCAATCTCGCTGCAACAATTCCCAAGGAATGGCGCTTAATATCCCCGCACCATCACCAGAATCTCGATCTGCGCTACAACCACCCCTGTGTTCCAAACAGGTTAACGCAACCAATCCTTTTGCTATGATTTCATGACTTTCTTGTTGTTTCCGATGGGCTATAAAACCTACCCCGCAAGCGTCTCTTTCTTCAACTAACCACTTCTGCCCTAAAAAAGTATCTGAAGATGCTATGTCTTTGTTTTGATTCATCTGTTCGTTATTCATAGAATGTCCCCCGATAGCACTAATTGTCTTATTGTCCCGATTAAAAAATTATTCACCTTCATAAGGCGGGAAAACTGAGTTACGAAAATGCCGGGAGAAAGATTTTACTATGCACAGTTACTTTTTTGTACACTCGTGCTAAACTTATCCCGTTATTTTTTATGTGTTTATGCTGAATTAAGCAAATTAGTAATTGTATCGCCTGTTTCTGGCTTTATCTCTTAAGGCTATATATTCTCTCAATTAACTTGTATGAAATGCAAGTTTTTTTACAGATATGGTCAAATATTGCCGACCTGAAACAAAACTTCTATGTAATCGTTCAATATTTTCAATACCAGAATTCCGCTGATAGGGTGCTTTAAAGCCAGCGTATTACACTAATTGTCGATTTGCAATTCCCGATTTTTATAAATTTTGTCGCAGTACGTCTGCTCTAAAAAAGGCTAACACTGCTTACAAATTTTATTAATGCTTGCTACACACCGCACTAGTAGCGTTGTATAAAAACGATAATATATTTCAATTTATCTTTTTTAAGCAACCAAATTAGAAATTACTGTCAATTTAAACCTGTTTACTGAGGCATAACTTATAATTTACCCGACCTTAATCAAGCAATTTGATTACCTTGCTTTTTTATAGAAGGTATTTATACCTTAGCACGTTAGAGTTATGCGCTGGTTTGTTAATTGTTTTGCATTTTTTGCAGTTATTACTTAACCAACATTATGGTCAAAAAGCTAACTTTAGGTCAAGAAAAAACTCGCACTGTTATGGTTAATAAGAAGAATGGCTTTTTTGTCAAGGTTATCTCGTTACCAACCCTAGCAATAATTCTAAATTTGACTGCTACTTCTATTACTAGAGCTAAACCAGCTTCTTTGGAAGTGACAAAAATCGCTCAGTCAAATCAACCATCAACTGTATCGACTTCAAAAGAATTATTATCTCAAGGCAATCAAATATCGATAAATGGTCGTACCTTACCAGGAACTTGGGTTCAACAAAAAGGTAAAAATAAAAATCAAAGTGATGCGATTTATATCAGTGATGGGGCACTTCGACAATTAATAGGTGTAGATTTATTAAGCACAAACAGTCCGCAATTGCAACCAGTACAATGGTTTTCTTCGCTATCTAAACCACAAGTATTAACTGGTTTCTTAGAACAAGGGTATCGTTATTTAGATATTACTAAATTTGCTCGGCAAGCCAAATGGAAAGTACAAGCGAACGGTAATACCTTAGCTATCTCCACTCCAAGAGCAAAAGTAAAAACAATTAAACATGATATTTCTTCATCTCAACAGCAGCGGTTAATTATAGATTTAGATCGTCCGACACCTTGGAAGTTGACTGCGGGTTCCTTGATTAAAAAGCCAAAACCAACTCAGCCAAAACCTCTTGTTAAACCTGAAATTAAAGTACCATCACTTCCATTTCCATCTCGAAATGTTGTTATCAACACCGATACTCCCGCTCCCAAACCAAAACCAAAACCAAAACCATTGCCCGCAAGAGAGTGGATAATCACAATTGATGGAGTCGCAAACCGTAATTTAGTCAGCCGTTATACTCCCGCACCATCAATACCTAAACCCATTAAGTTAGATAATCCTTTCAAAACACCGCAACCAATATCGCTCGAAACTCCCGAACCGCTTATTAAACAAGTCGAAGTAGTTAACAATCAAACAGTTATTCGATTAGTAGTTCCTTTCGGCTTAACTCCAAAAGTCAGCACTTTGCCCAAACCAAATCGTTTAGTTGTAGATGTTCGTCCCGATGCTTTAGTCGGACGCTCCATCGATTGGGCACCGGGATTGCTTTGGAGACAGCAACTTGTATCCTTGGGTGGCGATCGCTTTCCAGTAGTATGGTTAGAAATCGATCCCCGCACTTCCCAAGCAAAAATAAGACCAGTCGCAACCAACCAGGATAAGCAAGAAGGAACCGCTCCCCTGATTAAAACAGCGCGAAAATACTTAGCAGCAGCTGCAATTAACGGTGGTTTCTTCAATCGAAAAAACCGTTTACCCTTGGGTGCAATTCGCCGAGATAGTGAATGGCTCTCCGGCCCAATTCTAAACCGAGGTGCAATTGCTTGGAATGATGCCGGTAAATTTTACATGAATCGGCTTTCTTTACAAGAAAATTTAATAATTCCTAACAATCAAAATCTACCAATTTCTCATTTAAACAGTGGATACGTACAGCAAGGAATAGCTAGATACACTAACCTTTGGGGAGAGAATTATACACCCCTTACCGACAACGAAATTATTGTAGCCGTTCAAAACAACAAAGTTACCCAACAATATGCAGGAAGTAAAGCTGGAGTTGGCTTTGCCCCCATTCCTAAAAATGGTTATCTACTAGCTTTGCGTAGCGGTGCCGTAAGTAACGCTGCTCAATTCCAAATTGGAACACCTTTACGTTTAACTAGTTCCACAGTTTCCCCAGAATTCAACCGCTATCCCCACATTTTAGGAGCCGGACCTCTTTTACTAAAAGACAATCAAATCGTTCTCGATGCCCAAGCCGAAAAATTCAGTAAAGCCTTCGCCGAACAAAAAGCCATACGTAGTGCCATTTGCACCACTTCAACCGGAAAACTCATAGTTGCTGCCGTACACGATCGCGCCGGTGGAAAAGGGCCTAGTTTAACAGAACACGCTCAATTAATGCAGCAGCTAGGATGCGTAAACGCCTTAAATTTAGACGGTGGTAGCTCCACAAGCCTTTATTTGGGCGGACAATTGCTCGATCGTTCACCTAACACGGCTGCCAGCGTTCATAACGGCATTGGTATTTTCCTACCGCGCCCGTAAGTGGGGAGAGAGGGGGAGACAAGGGGATAAGGAGATAGGGAGATGGGGAGAAATCCAATTACCAATTACCAATGCCCCATGCCCAATGCCCAATTTCATCACTTAGTTTAAGGTAGTAATTTAAGTAACCATTTATCTTAAGTATTCTATAGGGATAAATAACTACTATTTAAAGACTTTTTAAAGCTTGTAAAAAGCTACCTTTATGATTGATGAAGAATTGGTGTAAACATACGATAATCGCTACTTGTTGATTACACCGTAACAAATAGCTTTGGTATGTTTGGTTATGGTGGACTCAATTGCAGACAATTACGGTTGCAATATTACGCTACTTTTTTCCAACAATAGTAAAGAATACTAGCGGATTTTTTTAATGTCTTCAAACGAGGTAACTATGGCTCAATTCCAAGAAACAGCAGAAGCGAACGCACTAACCCTACCCCCAGCGGTTACTCCAGAAGGTGTCGCTGCAACTGAACTACGCCCTTGGGGTTCATTTACCATTTTGGAAGAAGCACGCGGCTATAAAATTAAGCGCATTGAAGTTAAACCGGGACACCGCTTAAGCTTACAAATGCACCATCACCGTAGCGAACACTGGATTGTCGTCTCTGGAACCGCTAAAGTTACTTGCGGCGAAGAAGAAATTACCTTGAGAAACAACCAGTCTACCTACGTGCCACAATGCACCGCGCACCGTTTAGAAAACCCCGGCGTAATTCCTTTAGTATTGATTGAAGTACAAAACGGGGAATACCTAGGAGAAGACGATATTATTCGTTATCAAGACGACTATGCTCGCACTGAAAAATAAAATCGGGGATATACCACAGTCATAACTTTCATTTAAAAAATATATTGTGCTCGTTTAGAATCCGCACGGAAACTTTTTACCTTTTTGGCTTAAGAGTTTCCGTGCGATACTTTTATGAACAGTGAACAGTGAACAGTGAACAGATGTATTGTAAATTATTAATTATTAATTATTAACTCATAACTCCTAACTCCTAACTCCTAACTCCATCCGTTGCCAAACTCCATCCGTTGCCAAACTCCATCCGTTGCCAAACTCCATCCGTTGCC
>CAYMZW010000072.1:0-20691 GCA_964395005.1 uncultured Rivularia sp. | reverse complement strand
TTCGTAGGGTGCGTTATCGCGGAGCGTAACGCACCATAATTTTATTTTATTAAACATGGTGCGTTAAAACTAAAGTTTATAACGCACCCTACTTTTCTCTAATCAGTATTTTATTGTCCGGAATTGATTAATCTTTGTAATTCTTCTAAAGAATTAACAGTTTTAACACCTCTTTGAATTACCTTTAATTGTTCTAAATCGGTAATTTGAGAAATTTGTGGCATTAATTGCAATCCTTCTTCACCAAATTTAATTTCTAAAGCCACTTCAATACCAGATAATCTTTCTTCTCGTCTCCCACGTGCTTCTCCTTCTCTCAAAATCTGCTGATACCAAGGAGATTCAGTTAATATTGCCATATCCCACCTCATTATTTGTTTTACTAAAGCGCTATCTATTACGAAAGTAGCAAAAAAAGCTAAAACGGTTTCTAGCTGGTTTAAATTCTCATCAGCGCGAAGCTTTTGTAATGCTTGCTGTATGATTGATTCTTCCGCACCATCTTTGAGAATCGGTACGAATGGTAGTAAAGAAGATAAGTTTTCCTCAAATGCGAGATTTCACCCAGTTTTCTGGTGAGAGACTGATTATTCTTTTGCTACTGATGTCGGCGGATTTTGTCATGAAGGTAGATGCATTCGACAAGAGATAATTATTTTAATATTTTGTGGGAAGAAATTACTTAGTAGGTTGAGTTAGACGCACTGCAAGATTCAATTATTAAGCAATTAATTTATATTGCGTCGTAACCCAACATCAACCTTTTGATTTGATATGAATTGCCCAATATTTATTTTTGAATGAAGCAAGTTATTTTGTTGGGTGTTTAGTATTGTTTTGAGTTAAATTATTTAGTTGAATTTTCCAGATTATGTTGGGTTTCGTTCCTCAACCCAACCTACAAACTAAGCAAAGCCCCCCTTCTATAAGGGGGGTTGGGGGGATATCTCGGATGGTGCGTTAGACGATGCAGATAAATTATCGTTTATTTCATAAATAGTCGTGCGTCTAACACACCCTACAATTTACAATCCACAATTTAGTCTACGGAGGTAGACTTTGCTTGTGTAGCTGCGGTTTCAACCGCCAGTTATTCTCATCTTTTTGCCTCCCCTACAATTTAAGAGGGCGCTGAAGCGCTTACTACAAACTCATCACCAAATTCTGTCAAGAATCTAAATGCTTTAACAATATTCCTCGCACAATTTTGGGGAGAAGTATTGTAAAAATAGCGCCATGCTGCGGCTTTGTCTTCGTCGTATTTATCTTTTCTTTCTGGTTGATTATCTAACCAGTTCAAACGCACGGCATGACCAATTAATACATCTAAGACAATATATCCACGGATTTGTAATTCTGGATTATGTTTGGCGATCGCCGCTAGTTCGATTAAGGCTTCAACGTTGGCTTGACGGTATTCCGGAGCTTCGATTTTATTCAACAAATGCTCTACTCTTAAAGCAAAATTCTTTTCTCCGGCTGTCATTTCTGATATCAGTAGTTTACTATCCAAGCGGTTGCGACGCTCTAATTTATCGCCGATTACTAAGCCTTTACAATGGTGCATTAATTGCCAAACTTGCTCGAAAAAGTCTTCGGGTACGCGGTTGATAGCTCCTTCTGCTTGCCGATATCGTCGCCAACCTCCAGTAGGTACATCTACTTTTTCTATGGTAACTGGCTGCAATATCCAGTCTATTTCGTTTTCTTTCTGCTTGACGTGCAATGATTCTTGCTGGCGCAATAACCGATTCATGCCGGAATATTCTAACAAACAATCTTTCAATCGCGTTTTTACTTCAAAGGGCGATCGCTGCATTAAGTTTTCGTAAGCTTCGTCTTGAGTAATATCTAATTCTCTGGCAATTTTACTAATAATAAATAAGATGATATTACCAATTCTCAAGGTGAGTAATCCTTGAAATAATTCTGGTTCGGAATTTATCAAGGTACGCAGGTAAATTAGAATTTCTTGAGTCAAAACTCCATCTCTAACATCGTCGCGACAGAAATCTTTGATTTTCTCGACTATTTCTTTGTGAGAAAGCGGTACTTTGATCAATGATGCTTCGCTGTAAGCTCTACCAACTGCAATTTGTTTACCGCGTGCTAAAAGACTTGTGACTATATCCGATAAGCGCATATCTGCCATTTGCAGCAATCCGGCAGCGCGACGCACCACCGCCCAAAGTCCGATTTCACCTGCTTTGTAGTAAACTTCTTCGAGCAAATCCGATACTGTTATGGTATCACCATCGCCAAAGCCGGTATCGAAATCAAGTCCATTTAATCGAGTTAATGTCTGCAATAATTCGATTTGTTCGTAAAGGTTATCTGAGCAGCGCAAGGAATCCAGCAAGAATTCTAAGTTAGTTTCGCATTCCATTTGGAATTCTTGGGTATGTTCTAATAACCAGTTGTTTTCTGGATTATAAAGTAAATAGGAACTGCGAGGAGCAATTTTTGTAACTGGCGATGTTTTAAATTCAAAGTTTTGCTGTAGGTTAACTCTTTGAATATTAGCAGTTAACATTAATTGATTTAACCTGCCCAATTTTACCCGCACGTTGTTACATACACCGTTATTTAGTTCTTCCATTAATGATAATAATGCTTCGCTACCTGTTTCTAACATGGTGCGAGTTAGCATTAAAGTTAATGTCGGACGACCTAAATCACTCCAATATTTATGAGTGTAAGCCAGTTCGCTTTTGAGATTAACTACAAGAAAGTGATAATCTAAGTTTAAGTAAAATTGCTCTGAATCTAGAAAAGAAGGTAGAAATACAACGTTTTCGTTACCGATACGGAAAATTCTCGACGTAGTTAAACTTCTCGGCAGTCTTGGCGGTCTTCCTGTTAAACCAAGTTTTTCATTACATCCAATTTCTTTGTAAATTGCAATTAAATCTCCCGCTTGCCTGACTTGAATTGGTTTTATTTGTGATAGCGTTTCCGTTTGAATTCCACGAACTGCTAATTTAGCTTGTAATTCTTCATCTTCTGCTAATAAAGCAATTTGTACTATCGGTTGTCGCTCTCTTCCTACTGATAAATATCTTCCCAAAGGATCGATATCTCCTACAGCGAGCAATTTTTCACTCAACATTTGTCCCAGAAAATACAAACTTTGCGCCCATACTAAAGGTACGTTTTCGTTAGGTACACGTTTTTGAGTTCCCGGTGCTTGCTTCTCAGCTTCGATATTTTCTTCAGGTACAAAATACACTTCCGGTAGCAAACGCATATTATCGCGTTCAACTATCGTAAATTCTAAACATTGCTGATAATGCTTGATTCTCTCTAATTCACCGCGAAATAATGCATCTAAATACAAATAAGTAAAGAATAACGGCCATTCACATTCGATATGTTCAAATTGCTTAAGCTCGCTGGGTTCGTAATGCAAACGATGACTATCTTCCAAAACTGTTTGATGCCCGTCGCGCAAAAACCGTTTACAACCGTAATTACCTTCTAACTTATTAACAATCTCTTCTAAAGTACGCTGACGTAAACTTTCATCTTCCACAGCAAAAGCTGGAAAGCTAATTACGCTCAAAAGTGCTGCATCAATTTCTTTAGAAGCCGATTCTCTAGGCAATAAATACTCTAAGGTAATGCGAGCGCGGGCAATTTCATCTGGTAACACGTGAATTACCGATGCTTTGCTTCCATGTACTCCAAATAAATCTAATCCGTTAATTGCTTCCAAGGCAGCTTTCGCCATACCAACTGAACTAGAATTTAATTCTGCATTACCATGATTAATTTTATTGCCTCGTTCCCAAATTCCGTAATCTGGAGTACGATAAGCTCGTCCGATATAGTAAACCAGGTTTTGCACAAAATCTACTTCATCCAAAGTGTAAACCAACTGCACTCCCGAAGCTGTCATTTGCGCTAACATCAGCAAATATATCGATGTGGCATCAAGCTGTAAATGTCCCCATTCATCATCACCAACCACAATATCGCCAGTTGCAGTATTATACTTGGCGTGCAAAGCATCCAGAGGCGATTGAGTATGCTTAAACTTTTCGACTTTACCTGCCTGTCGCATCATCGAGAATAACAATCCTCGCATCAACTTGATAACACTGTGTTCTAATTCGTAAGTGCGCCCCTTATCTTCATCCACTTTGCGATAAGCCAGCGCTAATCCCCAAACCGCTAAAATACTGTAAACGTTATCCCGTACCCAAGCGTCTGTATAGTCTCCGTGGGCTGTTACCGCCGTTGAAGCCGGAAGCAAACCAGTAATCGGGTTTTGACGCGAGAGAATAATACTTTTAACTTGGTGGTAATAATATTCTAAGCGGGGAAATAACTGTAGAGTTCTAAACATAATCTTATTGGATAAAACTTGGTGGGATTTTACCCCATAACCATTTAGCAAATTTTATAAGCAAAAGCAGCATAATTTCTGTAATCGCCTCTTTAGATAATTACTAGCCGCCATTACAAACTGTCGTTTGTGAAAGATGAGGATTTTTTCAATTTCCGATAAAAATATTGTTTGTTACTTGCAGATTCTCAAACCGTTAATATTGCTTTTTTTGATCGGATTGTCAACAAGCCAAAACATTAAATTTTCAAATCCGTACAGTATAAAACATTAAAAACCTGCTTTTTATTATTGATTTAAATTCTTTATAACCCAACTTAATGCTAAATATTCCTATTATTCTTTGCAAAAAGTCTATTGTTATCAAGCTGTTTGCTGCCATAAACAATCGGGAATATTTTATGTAAATTAGATGGTTATTTTATTGCTTTAAAAACGTTGACAATCTAGTTTTAATAAGATATAGGAACCTTCCAGATAAAAGGCTTTTGTTAAGTTAGTGTAAATTTTCATGCCGTAAGGAAAGTAGTCATTATCGATAGGTTACGCCGAAATTTGATAGCAGTTTTCCCCATCTTTCGATTGTGCCTTATCTGCATTAAATGTGCCGTGTTTTGCTTGTCAACTGGTAAAATAAAGACTTTGTATCTGTGATAGTACTGAAATTTATTTGTGCGTATAAAATAAAAAATACTTGCTACAATGTTAATAATTTGACTCGTATAATTGTCGAAGAGATTGATATATTAGCTTGACATAGATAGTGATAGTAGTAAAATCTACTCTATTGGAATGAAAATCGGGGCATAGAGGCATTCAGTAGTGCGTAATATCACATAAAGATAATACTGAAGCTCAGCATCTACCGGATTGTACAGTTCCGGGTTAGTATTATGACTTAGCGATGCCATCACAGGTAATCGATGTTGATTTTTTAAAAATTTATGGACAGAAGTCCGGAAGACGGTAGTACCATCCTCCTCTAAGCTGAAGAGTTTATCTCTCAGCGCGGGGGAGATAAAAGGAGGAAATATGCTTATTCAAGATGTTCGCAATTTTGCAATCAATATTGCTGATTTTGGCGTTACAGATTTAAATGAACTCAAATGGGATTTGAACCATTTACCTGCTGTTGATGTAGGAGATTACATCACCAATTTATCTAGAAAACAACGTGCGATCGCCTTTCGTTTACTCAATAAAAACAGAGCGATCAACGTATTTGAATATTTACCTGCGGAAGTTCAAGAACAATTAATAAATTCTCTGCATGATGTACAGGTAGCGCAAATCCTCGAAGCAATGAGTCCTGACGAACGTGCAGAATTATTTGACGAGCTACCTGCAAAGGTTGTTAAGCGGTTAATACATTCTTTGAGTCCGCAACAAAGACAAGTCACTGCAACGATTCTCGGTTATCCAGAAGGTACCGCAGGAAGAGTGATGACTACCGAATACGTGCGGTTGCAAGAAGGTTTAACAGTCAAAGAAGTTCTCAACAAAATCCGCTGTCAAGACGAAGACAAAGAGACTGTTTATTATGCCTACGTTACCGATCGCAACCGTAAATTAGTTAGCGTTGTATCGCTGCGACAATTGCTGTTTTCCTATCCCGATGCTTTATTGCGAGATATAGCAGCTGCCAAAGTAATTAGAACAACTACAGATACTCCTCAGCGGGAAGTAGCTCAAATCATGAAGCGTTACGATTTGATTGCTTTGCCTGTAGTTGACCGAGAAGATAGACTTGTAGGCATTGTCACAATTGATGACGTAGTAGATATTATTGACGAAGAAGCTACCGAAGAGATTCAAAAACTTGCAGGTGTGACTGGTGGTGACGAAACCGCTTTGTGTTCCCCCAAAGTAACTCTTCGCAAACGTTTACCTTGGCTGCTGGGAAATATCGGTTTGTATATTGCAGCCGCTAGCGCGATCGCACCTTTTCAGGAAGTGATAAAAATAGTGCCAGTTTTAGCAATAATCATGCCCATTTTAGCTAACAGTAGCGGCAATGTTGCATTCCAAGTTTTATCAGTAACAGTACGGGGATTGGGTTTGGGAGAAGTAACTCCAAAAGACACTTTAGCTGTACTACGGAAAGAGTTAACAGCAGGCTTAGGAACCGCTATCGGATTGGGTTTAGCCTTAACAACCTTATCAATGATGTGGTCGCCACCGGATGAGCGCTGGGTATCATTTGTTGCTGGAAGCGTAATGGCAGTAAACGTAATGATAGCCGTAACTTTAGGGACAGTATTGCCAATGGGATTAAAACGTTTAAATCTAGACCCAGCATTGATTAGCGGCCCTTTAATGACTACAACTTTAGACGCAGTTGGCTTTATGACATTTTTATCCTTGATTTCCTTCGCTTTGCAAGTATTGGCTTAATTGTCAGTAGACATCTATTGGTTATCAGGTGCTAGCACTACTTCGCGGAAGTAAGAAGTAAGAAGTAAGAAGTAAAAAGTAAGATTATCTAGGCTTTTTAGTCATTGTTAATAGTATCTTTATTTCCGTCGTGCTGTGCCTGTTTGCGGTTCTACCCATCTTACAATAATGAAAAATTAGCCTTTACTATCTATACCCTTAGAATTAAATAGAGAAGCTAAAAAACCATAAAAATCATACTGTCAATATATTTTCATATAAATCTAAACAGCTATATATATAACTAGAAACTGGTAATAGACATTGTTCGCATAAAGTTTTATGATTGAGGACATTACATTGACGTTACATTTTGAAGGTCAATAACAGATATAAAAGTGCGTTGCAAATTTATTCATATTTTAGCAATGACAATCGGTTTATTTTCAAATAATTGTAATAGTCTTCTTTTAACTCATAATTACAGTAAAAATCATGTCTACAGTAACAACAGTTCCAGAATCTGATTTTGAGACACTTTTAAAATCTGAAAATTTACTTGTGGTTGATTTCACAGCTACTTGGTGCGGCCCATGTCGTGTAGTTGCACCTTTAATGGAACAGCTTTCCGAAGAATACTTTGAACAAATTAAAGTTATCAAGGTTGACGTAGATAAAGATAAACCATTAGCGAAAAAATACGAAGTTAAAACTATTCCTGCCGTACTATTTTTTAAAGGTGGTGAATTAGTCGAAACCATCAAAGGCGTTTCGCCATACGAAGAATTTTCCGAGACAGTTAAAAAGAATCTTTAGATAAGTAGGGAATTGGTGAAGCAGCGCGGTCTTGGGGGTCTCCCCCATGAGCGACTGCTGAACCCGAAGGGGCATTGGGCATTGGGCATTGGTAATTGGTAATTGGTAATTGGTAACTGGTAATTGGTAACTGGTAACTGGTAATTATCTCCCCCTCTCCCCATCTCCCCATCTCATTCTTTACCCAACTGATTTAATATTTAAAATTGCAACTTGATGGTATGATTTGCTCTGCACACTTAAACTAAGTAACTGTAGAGACACATCGCTCGTGCAATAAGCACGCCAGAGTCGATAAAAATCTATGCCTACTACTACCTGGACTCGTCATCACGTTCTTTCCCTGGCTGATTTCACCGCTACTGAATACAACGCAGTTTTACAGACTGCTGCTAGTTTTCAGGAAGTGCTAACGCGGAGGATGAAAAAAGTGCCTACTTTGCAGGGGCAAGTGGTGGCGAATTTGTTTTTTGAACCATCAACTCGGACTCGCAGTAGTTTTGAACTCGCTGCAAAACGCTTGAGTGCAGATACGTTGAACTTCTCGGCAGCAAATTCTTCGATGACAAAGGGAGAAACAATTTTAGATACAGCCAAAACTTATTTAGCGATGGGCACCGATATCATGGTAGTGCGCCATCGAGAAGCAGGAGTACCAAACGCGATCGCAACAGAAATGGATCGTTTGGGTGTAAAAGTTAGCGTGCTAAATGCTGGTGACGGACAGCACGAGCATCCTTCTCAAGGGCTGTTAGATTTGTTTACTATCTGTAGCTTACTTGACCAAGAGAAGCCTCGGTTAGAACTTTTGCAGGGGAAAAAAATTGCTATCGTCGGCGATATTCTGCATTCTCGCGTTGCTAGATCGAATATTTGGAGCCTTACCGCAGCTACCGACGCAGAACTACATTTAGCAGCACCACCGACGCTTTTACCGAAATTATTTGCAGATTACGGCAAAGATAGAGCCGGTAAGTTATTTGTGCATTGGGAATTAGAGTCAGCTTTACAAAATGCCGATTTTGTGATGACGTTACGATTACAAAAAGAACGGATGACAGCGCATTTATTACCTTCCTTACGGGAATATCATCAGTTGTTCGGAATTACAAGAGAGAAATTAAAAAACTGTAACGATAACGTGAAAGTATTGCATCCAGGGCCAGTAAATAGGGGCGTTGAAATTAGTTCGGATTTAATGGATGACCCGGAATTTAGTTTAATACAAAATCAGGTAACGAGTGGGGTTGCAGTAAGAATGGCGTTGCTTTATTTGATTGGTAGTGGGAAGCGTGAAGAGTTAGGAGTTAGGAGTTAGGAGTTAGGAGTTAATAGCTCGTAGGTTGGGTTAGACGCACGAAGAAGTATGGTTTTTACAAAAAATTGAGATTTGCGTCGTAACCCAACATCAAGCTCGTAGGTTGGGTTAGACGCACGAAAAAGTATGACGATCGCGAAACATGATATTTGCGTCTCCTTCCCAACTACCTTCTTTTATGCGAATAAGAAGAGATAGTATAAAGAAAAAAGTTGGTGAAAAAACGAATCATGTCAAAAATACCAGAACAACTTGAACAACGAGTAGAAACTTTAGAGACTGAAGTTGCTTTACTTAAAAATCATTTGAAGACTGCTTCTGTGCCGAACAAACCTTGGTGGGAGAAAATTTCTGGAACTTTTGCCGAGAATCCTGCTTATGATGAAGCAATGCAATTAGCACGCGAATATCGTCAATCTAAGGATTCAGATTCACTCGAATGTGTAGATTCTTAAATGTATGTTTTGGATACAGATCATCTTAGCATTTTGGAGCGTGGAGGAATCCAAGCTCAACCTCTGCTAAGACGTTTGAACAATGTAGATGCTAACAACGTTGGTGCAACAATTATCAGCTACGAAGAACAAATGCGCGGATGGTTAAGTTATATAAAAAAAGCTCAAACCGTTGAGAAACAGGTTGAAGCTTATAAGCAGTTACAAAAACAATTAAATAATTATTGTAATATCCCAGTTATAGAATTTGACCAACAAGCAGCCCAAGAATTTAAACGTTTGAAAATTAATTATCCTAGACTGGGTACGATGGATTTAAAAATAGCTGCGATTACTTTAGTCAATAAAGCAATTCTATTAACTAGAAATCAAAAAGATTTTGGTCAAATTTCCGGTTTAAGCATAGAAGACTGGACATAAAAGCTTGTAGTTCGTAGGTTGGGTTAGACGCACGAAGAAGTATAATTCTCACAAAAAATGATATTTGCATCGTAACACAACATATTTTATCTAATCATAATAAATACGTAATAACACGCTATTTAGATAATTGTGTTAGTAGCGTAAAAAATCCGGGAATCATAAATCCAGATAATCAAAGTATTTATGGGATATGAAAAAGATTACGTTTCTATCTGGATTGATAAGTGGTTTACTAATTTCAGGAATAACATTACCGGCACCCGCTCAAATAACATCTGACGGTACAAATAATACAACTGTAAATTTAAACGGTAATCAATTTAATATTCTTAACGGTATTCAAAAAGGTAATAATCTATCCAGGAAATACATTAGCTTTGGTGGGGGGAGATATTCAACTTGATGGCAGTATACTTACGGCAGCTGAAGGAAGAGTAGAGTTAGTAAGTCTTAAACAAGGAAGAGTAAATTTAGTTGATACTTCAAAAGTTTCATTAGACAATGCAAAAATATCAAATTTTGGCAACATTCAACTGTCGCAACGAAGTTTAGTAGATGTTAGCGGTGCTGGTGGTGGATTTGTTAACTTACAGAGCGATCGCGTTAATATAATAGACGGCTCAGTTGTGATGGTGCTAGTTCGGAATTAGGAACAGAATTTAGTGGTGAAGTTGAGCTTAATACTCCCGGAATCGATCCGAGTTCGGGAATCACTGAATTACCTACAAATATAATAGATTCGAGCAATCAAATCGCATCGGGATGTGCGGCTCAAACAGGTAATACATTTGTGGCAACCGGAAGAGGTGGAATAGCAAAAAATCCCAACGAACAAGTTGATATAAATAAAACTTGGTCAGATATTCGCGATTTATCAGCTTATCGCAAACGTAATAATAATATTCAAACTACACAAATATCAAGTAAACCAGTCATTGTAGAAGCTACTGGTTTTATACGTAATGAAGACGGAGAAATTGAACTTGTTGCTGCTCAAAATAAACCTTTTAATACAAAACAAATTTCTAACTGTAGCGGAATTAATACGTAATAACACTGCATTTTAAAGTTTGTGTTATTTGCCTTAAAGATTGGGGAATCATAAATCCAGAAAATAAAAATATTTTACAAAATGAAAGCAATTGCATTTCTATCTGGATTCATGGGTAGTTTGTTAATTTTAGGAATAACATTACCGGCACCCGCTCAAATAAGTTCTGATAATACTACTAATACAACTGTAAATTTAAACGGCAATAATTTCGATATTCTCAACGGTATTCAAAAAGGGAATAATTTATTCCACAGCTTCAAAGAATTTTCTATCCCTAAAGGTGGTGAGGCAACTTTTAATAATTCTACCGATGTAGTTAATATTATTAATCGGGTAACTGGTGGAAATATTTCTAATATTGATGGATTAATAAAAGCTAACGGTAGCGCTAATTTATTTTTGATTAATCCGGCGGGAATTGTATTCGGTGAAAATGCGAATCTTAATATTGGTGGTTCGTTTTTTGGAAGTACCGCTGAAAGTATTTTCTTTGAGGATGGATTTGAATTTAGCGCTGTCAATTCTCAAAATAAACCGTTATTAACTGTTAGTGTTCCCTTGGGATTACAAATGGGGACAAATCCTTCACCAATAGAATTACAAAAATCTAATCTTAGCGTATCATTCAATAAAACTTTAGCTCTTATTGGTGGAAATGTTGTTATTAATGGTGGTTCTCTTACTGCTTCAGGAGGAAAAGTTGAACTAGGTGGTTTATCCAATATCGGAACAGTTGATATAGATGATTCAATTGAGTCAATTAATTTTCCCGAAGAAATATCAAGAGCTAATGTCAGCCTTAATAACGCTGCGGTAGTTGATGTTAGCTCAGTTAGCGGTGGAAGCATTGCCGTAAATGCAGCCGATTTCCAAATGTCTGAAGCGAGTAAATTGCAAGCTGGATTAATTGCAGGAACGGGAATAGCTGATTTAGACAAAGATATTATTGTCAATGCTACGGGAAATATCAATCTTTTAGATAGAAGCTTAATTGCTAATAACGTACAAACTGATGCAATTGGTAATGGTGGAAAAATTGAATTGACTGCAAATTCTCTTTCCTTGATAGGTGGTTCCAGAATCCAAACCAAAACTGATGCTGCTGGTTCATCGGGAGATATTAATATTAATGTAAATAATGCAACTAATATTATTGGTCACGCAGATGAAAGGTTTTTCAGCGGTATTCTTACAATTCCTGCGGGTGAAGCTGCTGGAGATGGAGGAAATATTTCTATTCAAACCAATAACTTATTACTAACCGAAAGCGGTAGAATTTCTATCGAAACCAAAGGTGCAGGTGATTCCGGTAATTTTTTTGTCAAAGCAACAGGAAATATAGACATTATTGGTACTAACGCTGTTGGTTTGGTGAGTCGCTTTGATGCAGAAGTGGATAAAAAAGCAACTGGTAATGGAGGTAACGTTACGATTGAAACTAATAACTTAAGGATAGCTGATGGAGGCAGAATTTCTCTTGAGACTGAAGGTAAAGGGAATGCTGGTAATTTAAATGTGAAAGCTACAGGAAATATTGATATTATTGGCAGCAGTTTTGAAGGTTTTGTAAGTCGTATTGTCGCAGAAGTAGACGCACCTGCTACAGGGAAAGGTGGTAATATTCTTCTTCAAAGCAATAACTTACGTTTAATTGATGGAGGAAGAATTTCTGTAGAAACCGAAGGTGCTGGTAATGCTGGGAAAATGCAAATTCGAGCCAAAGATAGTATCGAAATTAATGGAGCAGATTCGGTTCAAGGATATGTAAGTCGCTTGGAGGCTGAGGTTGATGAATTAGCTACAGGAAATGGTGGTAATATTCTTGTTGAAACAGGTAGTTTGAAATTAATTGATGCAGGCTTAATTTCTGTTGATACGGATGGAAAAGGTAATGGTGGAGTCGCAAATATCAAAGCCCAAGAAATAGAATTAATAGGGATTTCTGCGGATGCACTTAATCCAACTCGGATTACTGCTGCTTCTAGTACCGATGCTGCTGCTGGTGAACTCAACATTACCACCGATAAATTAAACATTCGCGATCGCGCTGAAATTACTGTCAGTAGTTTGGGTTCTGGAGATGCTGGAAACGTTAATATTGATGCTGGCTCAATATTTTTGGATAATCAAGCCAGTATCCGCGCTGAAGTTCAAAATGGCGATCGAGGCAATATAAATTTGCAAGTTCGAGATGCGATAACTGCAAGTAATAATAGCCAAATCATCGCTGATATTACTGGAAATGCTAGTGGTGGAAGTATTGATATAGCAGCGGATAAATTAGATTTTAGTACTGGTTCGTTTTTCAGCACAAATACTAATAGTACGGGTAATGCAGGTAGTATTAATTTGACTGGAAATAATTTATCTTTTGATGGAAAATCAACTGGTGTTTTTAGCGAAGCAGTAGCTAATTCTAGTGGTAATGCAGGTAATATTAATTTAACTGCACAGAAACTTCAAATTACTAATAATGCCAAAATATCCACCAACAGCGCAGGTTTAGGAAAAGCGGGCAATATTAATATTACTAGTAATACAATCAATGCGAATAGAGGAAGTATTACCGCTACTTCTTTACAAACTGGCGGAGGCAATCTGTTTTTTAATCTTGATAATTTAATTCTGAGAAACAATAGTGTAATTAGTAGTAGCGTACTTGATAGTACTGGTGGTGGGGGTAATATTACGATTCAATCACCCGTCATCGCCGGTTTTGAAAACAGCGATATTATTGCCAATGCTTTTGAAGGAAATGGTGGCAATATTGACATTACAACTCAAGGTATTTTCGGCTTAGAATTCCGCGATGAACTTACCGAAGAAAGTGATATTAGTGCAAGTTCAAAGTTTGGAATCAACGGTACGGTAGATATTAAAAACTTCGGTATCGATCCGGGTTCTGGTTTAGTAGAATTAAATTTAGAATTAGCAGATTCATCACAAAAAATTGCTACGGGATGTTCTAATAATACCGGCAATAGTTTTGTCGCAACCGGAAGAGGTGGAATAGCAAAAAACCCCAACGAACAAGTTGATATAAATAAAACTTGGTCTGATATTCGCGATTTATCAGCATATCGCAAACTAAACAATAATATTCAAACTACACAAATATCAGATAAACCAGCAATTGTAGAAGCTACTGGTTTTATCCGCAATGAAAAGGGAGAAATTGAACTTGTTGCTGCTCAAAATATGCCTTTTAAAACACAAGTTCTTGACTGTAGCGGAATTAATACGTAATAATACTTGAATTAAAAGTTTGTGTTAGTAGATTAAATAATTAGGGAACCATAAATCCAGAACACAAAAAGTTTTGCTAGTTATGAAAGGGATTGCATTTCTATCTGGATTGATAAGTGGTTTAGTAGCTTTGGGGGTTATTTTACCGGCTTATTCTCAAGTAATATCTGATGGTACTACTAATACAACTGTTAATTTAAATGGCAATAATTTCGATATTATTAATGGTATTCAAAAAGGGAATAATTTATTTCACAGTTTCAAGGAATTTTCTATTCCCAAAGGTAATTCGGCGATTTTTAATAATTCTACCGATGTCGTAAATATTATTAACCGGGTAACTGGTGGAAATATTTCTAATATCG
The DNA here is from genome assembly GCA_964395005.1 of uncultured Rivularia sp. Classification (GTDB taxonomy): domain Bacteria; phylum Cyanobacteriota; class Cyanobacteriia; order Cyanobacteriales; family Nostocaceae; genus Rivularia. Next base: position 6,293 of record CAYMZW010000072.1, on the reverse strand, counting down.
ATGGATTAATTAAAGCTAACGGTAATGCTAATTTATTTTTAATTAATCCGGCAGAAATTGTATTTGGTGAAAATGCGAGATTAGATATTGGTGGTTCTTTTTTTGGAAGTACAGCACAAAGTATTTTATTTGAAGATGGCTTTGAGTTTAGTGCTATTAATCCTCAAGAAAAACCTTTATTAACTATTAGCGTTCCTGTGGGTTTGCAAATGGGAAGTAATCCCGGCAATATTTTAGTTAATGGAAACGGACAAGCTATTATCGACAATCAAGATCCAAGATTTTTATCACCTCTGATTCGATTACCCGCTCAAGCTAATCTAGAAGTTGCTTCTGGAAAAACTCTAGCACTAGTCGGTGGAAACGTAACTTTGAAAGGTAGTTCTCTCAGAGCTAATCAAGGTCGTATAGAAATAGGTGGAGCAAACAATGGTATCGTAAACTTGCAGCCGACTTTATTTGGTTGGAATTTAGATTATACAAAAGTATCTACTGATAGAGATGTCACTCTTGAATCCCAGTCAGCCATAGATGCAAGCGGTTTGACTAGTCAAGGTATGCAATTAGTGGGAAGACAGATTAAACTCAAAGATGCTTCTGTGGCATTAATGCAAGTTTTTGGTGCAGCATCAACATCAGAGTTGAAGATAACAGCAAAAGAATTGGTGGAAGTTACTGGTACAAACTCAACATCACTACTCGCTAGCGGTATTACAATCGAAAGTCTTGGCTTTGCTCAAACGGGAGAGCTTGTAGTAAACTCCGCTAATTTAGTTATACGAGACGGAGGTGGAATTGGCTCGTCTCAATTTGGTTCTAATCGAGGCAGCAATGTTAGTTTAAATATTTCTGATGAGGTAATTGTCAGCGGTACTTCTCCAATAAATACCTTTCGCTTCAGTCGTTTGGGGTCACAAACTCTTGGTACCGGAGATGGAGGAACTGTCAATCTATCAACTCGAAAATTAATAGTAGAGGATGGAGCTAATATTGGTTCGGTAACATATTTTAATACTGGTTCTGGTGGTGATGTAATTATTAATAATGCTGAATCTATAGAAGTTGTAGGAGAAGGATTGAATTTTTCATCCTCTATTAATACTTCTACTGTAGGTCGAGGAAATGCAGGTCGTATAGTTATAAATACAAAGAGATTGAGCTTTAAAGATGGTGGTGATATTGATTCAACTACTCTTTCTACTGGTAATGCTGGAAAAATTGAAATTAACGCAACTGAGTTTATCAAAGTAACAAGTTTAAAATCTGATAGCAACATTCGTTCGGCAGCTTTTGATAATAGTCTTTTAACAAATGCTCTAGGTTTACCGGAGATTCTATCAGGAAATGGAGGAAAAATTGCAATTAATACTCCTCGTTTAGAATTAACGGAGTCAAGTTCCATTTCAGTCGCTAATGATGGAACTGGAATTGCTGGAAATTTACAAATCAATGCAGATGAAATTTTGCTCTCGGATAATGCTTTACTCTCAGCTTCAACTACTTCTGGTGAAGGTGGTAATATTAAGCTAAATGTGTCGTCTAAGCTTGTTCTCCGTAATGGTAGTCAAATTTCAGCAACTGCTGGGGGAACTGGAAATGGAGGAAGTATTGATATTCAGGCTCCATTTATTGTGAGTATTTCTGAAGAAAATAATGATATAACTGCTAATGCTTTTGAAGGTAATGGTGGCAATATTCAAATTAGCACCAAAGGTATTTTTGGTTTAAAATCTAGCGACGAACTTACTCCCGAAAGCGATATAACTGCAAGTTCTCAGTTGGGGGTTAACGGTATAGTAGATATCAAAAAATTTGATTTAGATCCCAATTTTGGTTTAGTAGAATTACCTGTAGAATTAGCAGATTCATCGCAAAAAATTACTACAGGATGTTTAAATCAAACTAGCAGCAATTTTGTAGCTACCGGAAGAGGTGGAATCCCCCGTAACCCAAATCATTATTTGATATCAAATCAAACCTGGTTTGATATTAAGAATTTATCTGTAACTGGTAAGAAGAAGAATAATAATACGGTTGAAACTACAAATATTTTAAGTCAACCAAAAATTGTAGAAGCTACTGGTTTTATACGTAATGCAAACGGAGAAATTGAACTTGTTGCAGTTGAAAATACGCCTTTTAATACAAAACAAATTTCTAAGTGTAGCGGAGCTAATACGTAATAATACTACATTTTAAAGTTTGTGTTAGTAGCAATAAAAGTTAGGGAACCATAAATCCAGAACACAAAAAGTTTTGCTAGTTATGAAAGGGATTGCATTTCTATCTGGATTAATAAATGGTTTAGTAACTTTGGGGGTTATTTTACCAGCTTATTCTCAAGTAACATCTGATGGTACTACTGATACAACTGTCAAATTAAATGGCAATAATTTTGATATCATCAATGGGATTCAAAAAGGTAATAATTTATTTCACAGCTTTGATAAATTTTCTATTCCCACAGGAAGTGAGGCAGTTTTTAAGAATACCAATGATGTAGTAAATATCATTAATCGGGTAACTGGGGGAAATATATCTAATATTGATGGCTTAATTAAAAGTCAGGGTAATGCAAATTTATTTCTAATTAATCCTGCGGGAATTGTATTCGGTGAAAATGCCAGATTAGATATTGGTGGTTCGTTTTTTGGAAGTACGGCAGAAAGTATTTTATTTAAAGGTGGATTTAACTATAGCGCTATATCACAAGAAGCACCATTGTTAACTGTGAGCGTTCCCTTGGGATTGCAGATGGGGAAAAATCCAGGGGTAATTAATAATCAAGGAGCCATACTTGAAGTCAAAAGTGGAAATACTTTAGCATTAATTGGAGGAGATATCAGTCAAACTGGGGGAGAATTACGTGTTGCTGGTGGAGGTGGAAGCATTGAATTAGCGAGTTTGGATGATAGCAATCAAATCAAGTTTAAGCAAGATGGCGGTAAATGGATATTCGATTCTAGCAATATCGAAACTTTCCGAGATATCCGATTAACTCAAACCCTGATAGATGGTAGTGGTGAAGGTAGCGCTTCTGTAAATGCAATTGCAAGAGATTTTCTACTGAGCGACAATTCTCGTTTAATCGGAAATAATCAAGATTCTTCTCAAGGAGGAAACATCACTATTAATGCTGATTCCTCAATCTTGATTCAACAAAATAGCGATCTTGTTACACAAACCTTTAGTGATGGAAATGCAGGAGATATCGCTGTTTATGCACCCAAAATTACTCTGAAAAATAACGGTGATATAGTTACTGTTAATGTTTCGGGATCTGGGAATACTGGTGCAATTTCTATGGAAGCACAAGAAATAGTTTTATCCAAGAGTCCTGATTTTACAGATTCAACAACTAGTGGAATCGTCTCGGTAACTCTAGATAAAGGTAATGGAAATGATATCAGTATGATTGCAGACAGTATTACCTTTAACCCAGGAGCGGTAACAAATTTAACAACTGGCGAAGGTAGCAGCGGAACAACCACCTTGAAAGCTAAAACTATTGATGTATTTAACGGAGGTGGGAATACTAGTACCAGAAATGCCGGAAATGGAGGCGATCTTAATTTCTTTGCTGACACCTTCTATATGGAAGGCAGTAGCGGGTTCACTGCTAGTTCTTTTGGGAAAGAAGGTGGTAAAGCCGGAGATATTAATGTAACTGCACAATCGATTATTATAAGAGATGATTCAGGCTTAGGTAACGACACATTTGGCAGTGGAAATGCCGGAAACATTAATTTTAAAGCTGATTATATTGAACTTGATGATGCCCAAATAATTAGTCGTACAGCAGGTGTAGGTGATGCAGGAAAGATTAATATATCAAGCCAAATTTTACGTATTTTGAATGGCGGGCAATTAAATGCTACAACAAAATCTAGGGGCAACGGTGGTAATATTACCGTTACTGCAAATACAGTGGAATTAAATGGCGAACCCACTAGAGGCGAATTAGCAAACAAAAATACGGGTATTATTAGCAGCGTACTTCCGGATATTCAAAACCCTAATGCTCTTACTGGTGATGGAGGTAATATTGACTTAACTACTTCGTCTCTGGTGATTCGGGATGGTGCTTTAGTCGCTGCTAGTACTTCTGCTGGCACGGGTAACGGTGGTGATATTACCGTTAATCTAGAAAGCTTGGATGTTTTGAATGGCGGGCAAGTAATGAATTTGACTCGCAGTGCTGGCAATGCCGGAACCATCACCATAAATGTTGGCGATCGCATTCTTGTTTCTGGTAGTGATGCTTTACACGTTCGGCGACAATCAGCTTATGTTCCTGGGCAAGATTTTTCCGATGTAGAATACAATATCGGAGCCTTTAGCGGTATCTATGCTAATAGTACTCAAGTTGCTTCTGGTAATGGTGGTAATCTTCAAATTAATGGCGGTACCTTAAGAATTGAAGACAAAGGGAAAGTAAGTGTTAGTTCTCTGGGTACGGGTAGTGCTGGTAGCTTCAATGCAGTCGTAAATACCCTGAGTCTTGACATGAGAGGAAGCTTAGAAGCAGAATCAAATGGAAGCAACGGTAATCTATCTCTCGACATCGATAAGGCTTTAATTCTGCGTGGAAACAGCAAAATTACCACTAATGCCACAGGTACCGCTAACGGAGGTAATATCACGATTAATTCCCCCGTAATTGCTGGTTTTGAAAATAGCGATATTATTGCCAATGCTGTAGAAGGAAATGGTGGAAATATTGACGTTACGACTCAGGGAATTTTCGGTTTAAAATTTCGTGACAAATTAAGCGAAGAAAGCGATATTTCCGCAAGTTCAGAATCTGGTGTTAACGGTACCGTAGCAATTAATAATATTGGTATCGATCCTAATTCTGGTTTAGTAGAATTACCTATTGAATTAAAAGATTCATCGCAACAAATCGCTACTGGATGTTCGAGTAATACTGGTAATACTTTTGTCGCAACCGGAAGAGGTGGAATACCGCAAAATCCGACTCAATATTTAAATTCAAATCGTACTTGGTCGGATATTCGCAATTTTGTATCTAACCAAGTTAATAATCAACCTTCTGAAATTACAAGTTTTTCGGAGAAAAAACCAATTATAGAAGCTACTGGTTTTATCCGTAATTCAAAAGGAGAGATTGAACTTGTTGCTGCTAAAAATAAACCTTTGAAAACACAAGCTCTCAACTGTAGCCGCATAAATAGGTGAAAATACGTTAGTTAAATCACCGTGTTATTAATTCAATAAAATAGGGAATTATAAAATATACAAAATTACATAGATTTAACACGATGAAAGGGATTGCATTTATACCTGGATTTATCGCTGGTTTACTAAGTTGGGAAGTTCTACCAGCTTTTTCCCAGGTAACATCCGACAATACTGCCAATACAACTGTTAATCAAAGCGGTAAAAATTTCGAGATTATTAACGGGATTCAAAAAGGTAATAATTTATTTCACAGCTTCAAAGATTTTTCGATTCCCAAAGGTAATTCGGCAACTTTCAATAATTCCAATGATGTAGTAAATATTATCAATCGGGTAACTGGTGGAAATATTTCTAATATTAATGGATTAATTAAAGCTAACGGTAATGCAAATTTGTTTTTAATTAATCCTGCGGGAATTGTATTTGGTAAAAATGCCAGATTAGATATTGGTGGTTCGTTTTTTGGAAGTACTGCTGAAAGTATTTTATTTAAAGATGGATTTAACTATAGCGCTATATCAGAAGAAGCACCTTTATTAACTATTAGCGTTCCCGTAGGTTTACAAATGGGTACAAATCCGGGAGCAATTGAGGTAAATGGCAACGGACATAGTTTAACTACTACAAACCCTTACCTTATACCTTATTTCCCTACAGCTCCTATTATGGGATTGCAGGTTAAACCAGGGAAAACCTTAGCTTTGATTGGTGGAAGCATCAATCTTAATGGTGGAATTTTGGACGCTCCTGGGGGAAATATTGAGTTAGGTAGCGTCAATAGTAAAAGTCTAATAAATGTAAATCCTCAAGATAGAAAATTTACCTTTGATTATTCAAACACTTCCAACTTTGGTGATATTCAACTCTCAAATAAGTCGCTAGTGAATGTCAGCGGAAACAATACCAGCTCAATCCAATTCCAAGCAAAAAATATCAGCTTCAACAACGGCTCATTTATCTGGAGTCGAAATTTAGGAATTCAACCGGGAGGAAATATCAAGATAAGAAGCTCAGAATTATTAGAGTTAAACGGAACTAGCCCTGACGAACTTATACCAAGCGGTATTGTCAGCGAAACTTTGGGATTAGGA